>NZ_JBHWZS010000518.1:0-3122 GCF_042728155.1 Streptomyces sp. NPDC060209 | reverse complement strand
CGCTTTCACCTACGGGACAAGCCGGTGGATCAGCGGTCGAAGTAGTCCGGCTGCGTCTGCACGTTGAGCTCCTGCAGGCGCACCTTCTTCGCCGGGTCGGTCCGCCGGTCGTTGAGCTTCAGGACGTCGAAGCCCTTGGCTATGTCGTTGGAGTAGATGTAGCCGTTGTAGTAGTACGCCGACCACGGGCCGGCGGTGGTGACCGCCTCCGTGGAGACCGGACCGCGCTCGAAGTACGCGATCTCCTTCGGCTTCGAGGAGTTGGTGAAGTCCCACACGGAGACCCCGCCCTGGTACCAGGCCTGGACCATCAGGTCCTTGCCCTTGACCGGGATGATCGAGCCGTTGTGCGCGACACAGACCTCGGTGTCCGCCTGCGGGCGGTCGATCTTGAAGTAGCTGCGGAAGACCAGCTTGCGGTGGTCGCCCCGGCCAGTGATGTCGTAGACCCCGTCGGCCCCGCGGTTCGGGCCGATCTCGTCGTTGCAGGTGGCCGCTCCGCCGCCACCGAGCTCATCGGTGAACACGACCTTGTCGGCGTTCTGGTTGAAGGTCGCGGAGTGCCAGAACGCGAAGTTCACGTTGTCCTGGACCCGGTCGATGATCTTCGGGTTCTCCGGGTCCTTGATGGAGAACAGCAGACCGTCACCCATGCACGCCCCGGCCGCCAGGTCCTTCGACGGCAGTACGGTGATGTCGTGGCATCCGGTGGTCTTCGAGACGCCGGGGTTGGCCGGCGCGCCCGGGTTGCCACCGTCCGGGAAGAGGACCGGGAAGTTCACGATCCGGGAGTCCTCGGGAGCGCTGCGCGGCACCTTGATGACGGAGATTCCGTCGTGCGGCGGCTGGCAGTCCGGGAACGTCTCGTTCGGCGAGTACGACGAGACGTACACGTACACGTTCTTGCGCTCGGGGATGATCGTGTGGGTGTGCGAACCACACGCGGTCTCGACTGCGGCGACGTACTTCGGGTTGCGCTTGTCGCTGATGTCGAAGACCTTCATGCCCTCCCAGGAGGACTTCTCCGTGGCCGGCTGAGTGGTGCTGGCACACGAGTTGTCGCTGCGCGAGGAGTCGGTCGACAGGAAGAGGAGGTTCCCGGAGACCGAGATGTCGTTCTGGGAGCCGGGGCACAGGACCTGCGCGACGGTCTTCGGCTTCTTCGGGTTGCGGATGTCGAAGATCCGGAAGCCGTCGTAGTTCCCGGCGTAGGCGTACGTGCCCTGGAAGGCCAGGTCGGTGTTGAGCCCTTGGAGCGCGTCCTTGGGGACGTTCGTGAGGTGCTCGATGTTCGAGCTGTGGACGATCTCGTCCACGCCGGGTATCTCGCCGCTCTCGATGGCGGCCCTGGCTTCGGCCTGCTCACTCACGGAAACACCGCTACGGGTTTTGGCGGTGTCGCCCGGGTCAGGTGTCGCGGCCGCGGGTCCGGCCGTGAACAGCGTGGCGATGAGCCCGGCCGCGGCTGCCGCCACACCCAGACGTCTCCGCCGCACGCTGGTGGTGTGCAACGAGGTCACTGCGTCCTCCCTTGTATCCGTTCGTCGAAGAACGGTTCATGGACCCCGGCAGTATCGTCCCTCTCATGTACACACCAACAGATGGCAACAGAGACGTAATAAAAGTTTTTGATCTTTGGCCGGTGGAAGGTGTTAGGACGGTCTGGAACACACTCATGTGCCAATGGAGGTCGCCGTGTTGATGCCCCGTCGGACCACGCACGTGCGTGCAGCCGCCCTCGCGGCGACGCTCGTGGCCGCCGTTCTCGCGCTGGGCGGCTGCGACGGAGGCAGCGGCGACGACGGGGCGAAGGCCGGGGCGGACAAGGGTCCTTCGATCGTGGCGCCCGGAAAACCCGGCGAGCCGGCCAGGACGCTGTCGGCCGAGGAAGCGGTGAAGGCCGCCGGGGACGACACTCCCAACTCCGCCGACTTCCGCTACGCCCGCATGATGATCGAGCATCACGAACAGGCCCTGGTGCTCACCGCTCTCGTTCCCGGACGGGCAGCCTCCACATCTGTCGAACGGCTCGCGAAGCGCATATCGGCAGCCCAGAAGCCTGAGATCGGCGCCATGGAGGGCTGGCTGAAAAACAACGGTGGGAACGACCGCGAGGAGACGCACGACCACTCCGCGATGCCCGGTATGGCCACGGACAAGCAGATCGAGCAGCTGCGTGCCGCACAGGGCAAGGCATTCGACCAGTTGTTCCTCGAGCTGATGATCACCCACCACCAGGGCGCGGTCACCATGGCGACCGAGGCTCTCGCGGACGGCAACAACGTGCTGGTGGAGGAGATGGCCAACGACGTCGTCGCCCAGCAGACCGTGGAGATCGACCGGATGCGCGGGCTGATGACCTGAGCGGCGCACCGGATCGCCGGACCCGCGCGCCTCTCCCCGCTTCCCCGCACCGGTGCCATGCTGGAGGGAGCCTGCCGGAAGAGGTGCACCGTGCTCCGTGTCGCCGTCGTCGGTTCGGGACCCAGCGGGGTCTACACGGCCCAGGCCCTGCTGCAGCAGTCGCGGGTGCCGGATGTGCGGGTACATGTACTGGACCGTCTGCCCACACCGTACGGACTGGTCCGCTACGGCGTGGCGCCCGACCACGAGAAGATCAAGTCACTGCAGAGCAGTCTCCGGGCGGTCCTTGAGGACGACCGGATCACCTTCGTCGGTCATGTCGAGGTCGGTGGCGCGGCCGGGTTGTCACCCGCCCGGCTGAAGGAGCTGTACCACGCGGTGGTCTACTGCGTCGGCGCGGCGGCCGACCGGCCGCTCGACGTGCCCGGTGAGGAGCTGCCGGGAAGTTTCTCCGCCACCGAGTTCGTCTCCTGGTACAGCGCCCACCCGGACGCGGCCGCCGGCGGCTTCGCGCTCCTGGCCCGTTCCGCCGTGGTGGTGGGGGTCGGCAACGTGGCGGTCGACGTGGCCACCGCTCTCCACCAGGACGAGGTCGAGCGGTCCGTACGCCTCCTCCAGATCCTCGACCGCGTCGAGGTTGGCGGTGACGTCGTCGCGGATCGCGGTGTGCGGGCAGGCGCCCGTCTCCACGGCGCGGATGCGCTCGGTCGGCAGGACCCCGCGACAGGCCGAGAATCATCGCGGCGCAACCGAGTCCG
>NZ_JBHWZS010000517.1:0-3130 GCF_042728155.1 Streptomyces sp. NPDC060209 | reverse complement strand
CACACCTGTGCGCCGCCCGCCCCGCCTCTCACGCCGCCGGTTTCAGTCCAGCGGCGGGGTGCCGTGCGTATGGAAGGACTTGATCGTCTGCAGACCCCACGCCTGCCCCTTGGCGCGCTCGGCCTCGGTCCAGGTGACCAGCGGCCAGTCGGGGGCGAGTACCAGGCGGGTGAGCGGGTTGCAGAGCTCGATGCGGTTGCCGCCGGGCTCGTAGACGTACAGGAAGAACGTCTGCTGGATGGCGTGCTTGTGCGGGCCCGTCTCGATGAACACGCCGCTGTCGATGGCGAGATCAGCCGCGCGCAGGATGTCCTCACGGGTGTCGGTGGCGAACGCGATGTGGTGCAGGCGTCCGGTGGACCCCGTCCAGTCCGAGGTGTAGACGACGTCGTAGGACTTGTTGTTGAACGTCAGCCACTTGGCGCCGATCCGGCCGGTGTCGAGCTGGATCTGCTCGGTGGGCCGGGCACCGAGGACCTGCTGCTGGAAGTCGGCGTTGGCGGCGACGTCGGCGGCGAGGAAGTTGATGTGGTCCAGGCGGCGCACCCCCACGCCGCGGTTGGGCTTGGCCTGCGGCTGGTTCTTCAGCGCGGGCCTGAGCTCCGGGGGCGCCTGGTAGTACTCGGTCTCCCAGTACAGGGCGATCTCATGGCCGTCGGGGTCGGCGGTGAGGTAGAGCTTGCCGATACCCGGCTCGTCCTCCACCCAGCGCCCCGCGTGGCCCGTGGCTTCCAGTTCGGCGACCCGGCGTTGCAGGGCCTCTTCGCCGGAGGTGCGCAGGGCGGTGCGGCGCAGGCCGGGCTTCTCGGCGGCGGTCAGCACCAGGCTGTGGTGCTCGTAGTCGTCGAAGGTGCGCAGGTAGACGGAGTCACCGTCCTGCCCGTTGACGGTCAGGCCGAGGTAGTCGGTGAAGAACCGGACGCTCGCGTCCAGGTCCGGGGTGAGCAGTTCGGCGTGGCCGACGTGGGCGATGTCACCGAGAGGGGGAGTCATCTGCGGCTCCTTGCGGGGAGAGTTCGGATGTCGGAGCTGACTGCTCGGACCGGGGGAAGACGGTGCCGTCGAAGATCTTTCGTGCGGTACGCACCACCGCGGTGCGCCTGACGACTGGGGTGCCGTCCGCACCGGTCCCGACGCCTGCCTCGATGTCGAGGAATCCGGTGGGGTGCTCGATGCGCAGCGCCCCGTCGTGGGCGGGCAGCCGGGCGATGCCCTCGGCGACGCTGCCGGCGATGCCCAGCCCGGCGGCGACGCCGGCGGCGCCGAGGACGCCTATGGAGGTGTGGCACCGATGCGGGATGAAGGTACGGGTCGTCACCGCGCCGTCATGGGCGGGCGGGGCCAGCAGACTGAGCTTGGGCACCGTCGTTTCGCGGACGTCGCCGAGGCCCATGAGGGGTCCCGCCTCGATGCGGATCTCCTCGAGGCGGACGCGCAGGGCGGTGTCGTCCTCCAGCTCCTGCGGTGTCTCGTAGCCCGTGATGCCCAGGGACTCCGCCGCGATGAGCACGGACGGCATCCCGTTGTCGACGCAGGTCACCGCTGTGCCGGCGATGACCTCACGTGCCCGGCCGGTGGGCAGCAGCGGGGTGGTGCCCTGCGCGAATTCGATCACCACCGGTGCGGCGGTCCCGGGCACCCCGGAGATCTGCGCCGTCCCGGAGTAGTCGACGCGCCCGCCGGGGGTGGGAAAGGTCGCCGTGGCCAGGGCATCGGTGTTGACCATCCGGATACGTACGGACGTGTGGCCGTCCTCGGCGGCGACCAGGCCCCGCTCGACGGCGAAGGGGCCGATTCCGGCGAGCAGGTTGCCGCAGTTCTGCCGGTCGGACACTTCAGCGGTGTCGACGGCGACCTGGAGGAAGAGGTAGTCCACGTCGACGTCCGGGTCGTCCGGCACGGAGACGACCGCGACCTTGCTGGTGAGCGGGTGCGCCCCACCCAGACCGTCGATCTGGCGCGGGTCGGGGCTGCCCATGATCCGCAGGAGCAGATCGTCACGGGCGGCCGGGTCCCGGGGCAGGTCGTCGGCCAGGAAGTAGGCGCCCTTGGACGTGCCGCCCCGCATCAGGAGGCAGCGGACCTCCGACGGCCCCCCGATCATGACCCGGCCTCCCGGGCATGGCCCTTGTAGGAGGTGAAGCGCACACCCAGGGCGTCGATGTCCCGCGCGTCCGCCTTCGGCGGGCCGGCGACGCCGCTCATACCGGCCGCTCCGCGATCCGCGCCGTGTCGGTTGTCATGGCTGAACTCTCCTTGCTGGACAGGGCTTCGGACCCACCAGCGCGGCGCGCCATGCGCGCAGTGCGTCGATCAGGCGCCGCGCGTCATCCGCGCAGTGCCTCGATCACGCTCGCCAGGTGGGAGCGGACGGCCGCCTCGGCCGCCTGCGGATCCCTGGCCCTGATCGCCTCGATCATGGCCAGGTGTTCACTCAGGGACTGCTGGGGGCGTCCGGGCCTCAGCGCGAGCTGGAACCTGTGACGTACCAGCTGGCCGTTCAGCCGCTCCAGGAGCGATACGGCCGTCTGCTGACCGGAGAACTCCCTCACCATGGCGTGGAGTTCATGATTCAGATCGGAGTAGAGCATGGGCTCGCCACCGGCGACGGCCTTGGTCATGGCCTCGCCGATTCCCGTGAGCCGGTCCAGCTGCTCGTCGCCGGCCGCGACGGCCGCCTTGGCCGCGCAGAGCCCTTCCAGGGCCATGCGGCACTCTGTGATGGCGACGGCTTCGTCGACGCTCACCACACGCACCCGTGATCCGCGGTTACGGATCCGCTCGACCAGTCCCTCCGACTCCAGCTCGATCAGCGCCGCTCTGACGCTGGCCCGTGTCACACCGAACTGCTCGGCGAGCTCGTTCTCCACCAGCCGCTGGGCCGGTGCCATCTCGCCGCGCAGAATCGCCTGCCGCAGATGGGTCAGGGCCAGCTGCCTGGCCTGCTCCCCACTGGCCGGACCGGCTTGCTTCGGCATCGTTGCCCCCCTGAGTGAGTGCCTGTCGAACCTAAATCTAGGCCAACAGGATTGTCAACGATTCTGTTTGCCATATTGCCGGAGCTGCGACGCCGGCCCGGGCTCCCGCACCGAACGCGCGTGGGCCCGGCCCCTCTCCTGGGAGAGGGGCC
>NZ_JBHWZS010000516.1:0-3146 GCF_042728155.1 Streptomyces sp. NPDC060209 | reverse complement strand
GCCCGGCCGACGGCCGGGCACCCCTCGAGTCGCTGCCGGGAAGGTCAGCCGAGGCCGGGGCCGCGGACCGGAATGCTGGTGAAGGTCGGCGCCGGGGCGGGCTCGGTGAAGAAGTCGTTGCCCTTGTCGTCGACCACGACGAACGCGGGGAAGTCCTCGACCTCGATCCGCCAGACCGCCTCCATGCCGAGCTCCTCGTACTCGACGACCTCGACCTTCTTGATGCAGTCCTGCGCGAGGCGCGCGGCGGGGCCGCCGATCGAGCCGAGGTAGAAACCGCCGTGCGCGTCGCACGCGTCCGTGACCTGCTTGGACCGGTTGCCCTTGGCGAGCATCACCTTGGAGCCGCCAGCCGCCTGGAACTGTGCGACGTAGCTGTCCATGCGGCCGGCCGTCGTCGGGCCGAAGGAACCGGAGGCGTAGCCCTCGGGGGTCTTCGCCGGGCCCGCGTAGTACACCGGGTGGTCCTTGAGGTACTGCGGCATCTCCTCGCCCGCGTCGAGCCGCTCCTTGATCTTGGCGTGCGCGATGTCGCGCGCCACGACCAGCGGACCGCTCAGCGAGAGCCGGGTCTTGACGGGGTACTTGGTGAGCTCGGCGAGGATCTCGTCCATCGGCCGGTTGAGGTCGATCCGCACCACGTCAGCGGACTCGTCCAGGTGCTCGTCGGTGGTGTCCGGGAGGAAACGCGCCGGGTCCTTCTCCAGCTGCTCCAGGAACACGCCCTCGGCGGTGATCTTCGCGGTCGCCTGACGGTCGGCGGAGCAGGACACGGCGATCGCGACGGGCAGCGAGGCGCCGTGCCGGGGGAGGCGGACGACCCGGACGTCGTGGCAGAAGTACTTGCCGCCGAACTGGGCGCCGATCCCGATCTTCTGCGTGAGCTCGAAGACCTTCTGCTCCAGCTCCTCGTCCCGGAAGCCGTGACCGGTCGGCGAGCCCTCGGAGGGCAGCTCGTCCAGGTAGTGCGCGGAGGCGTACTTCGCGGTCTTCAGCGCGAACTCGGCCGACGTACCGCCGACGACGATCGCCAGGTGGTAGGGCGGGCAGGCCGCCGTGCCCAGTGAACGGATCTTCTCCTCCAGGAACTTCATCATGGAGGTCTCGTTCAGGACGGCCTTGGTCTCCTGGAAGAGGAACGACTTGTTGGCCGAGCCGCCGCCCTTCGCCATGAAGAGGAACTTGTAGGCGCCGCCGTCGGTGGCGTACAGCTCGATCTGGGCCGGGAGGTTCGAGCCGGTGTTCTTCTCGTCCCACATGTTCAGCGGGGCCATCTGCGAGTAGCGCAGGTTGAGCTTCGTGTACGCGTCGAAGATGCCGTGCGACAGGGCCTCCTCGTCACCGCCCTCGGTGAGCACGTTCTGGCCGCGCTTGCCCATGACGATGGCCGTACCGGTGTCCTGGCACATCGGCAGGACACCCGCGGCGGCGATGTTCGCGTTCTTCAGGAGGTCCAGTGCCACGAACTTGTCGTTCGACGAGGCCTCGGGGTCGTCCACGATGCGCCGAAGCTGCGCCAGGTGGGCGGGGCGCAGATAGTGCGAGATGTCGTGCATGGCCTCTGCGGCGAGGGTGCGCAGGGCCTCCGGAGCCACCTTGAGGAACGTACGGCCGTCGGCCTCGAAGGTCGAGACGCCCTCGGCGGCCACCAGCCGGTACGGCGTGGTGTCCTCTCCCAGGGGGAGCAGATCGGAGTACGCAAACTCTGGCATTACGGCCATTCCTCACTCGGCGACAGCGGCTGACCTCCCTTGGGCAGCGCATCCACCAGGGTAGAACCCCCGGGGCACCCCGGGCCTGTGAGGTAAGGCTCACCTGGAACGCTTGATCCGGAGACCGGATTCGGAGCAAGGCCGGTGAGGCACTGGTCGCGATCTATCGCGTTTCGGTAGGCTGGTTCGGTGGACCTCGAAAAGCAGCCCCAGCAGCCCGTCGCTCCGGCCGGTCCCGCGCCCGCCGGAATCCGCGCCTCCGACGCGGACCGCGACCGGATCGCGGACATCCTGCGAGAGGCCGTGGCCGAGGGCCGGCTGACCGCCGAGGAGCACGCCGAGCGGGTCGACCTGGTCTACCGGGCCAAGACCGTCGGTGAACTCGAGCCGCTGGTACAGGATCTGCCGACGCCGGGCGGCACCGCCCGGTCGGCCACCTCGTCCTACGGGTACGGGCCCGAGGGAGCGGCAGGGCCCGCCGAGAATCTGGTGGCGGTCTTCAGCAGCTCCACCCGCAGGGGCCGTTGGCGCGTCGGCGGGCGTACGAACGCCTTCGCGCTCTTCGGCAGCGTCGAGATCGACCTGACAGAGGCGTTGTTCGGCCAGCGTCTGACGGTCGTCAACGCGACGTCCATCTTCGGCAGCGTCGAGATCAAGGTTCCCGAGAACATCTCGCTGCGCGGCAGCGGAACAGGCATTTTCGGCAATTTCGAAGTCGACACTCTGGAATCCGCCGACCCGGAAGCCCCGGTGGTCGTCGTGAACGGCTATTCCGTGTTCGGGAGTGTCGAGGCAAAGCCCAAGCGTGGCAAGCTCATTGCCAACCTCCACCGGCAGTTGCGGAAACACCTCGGCCACTGAGGCCGGACGACGGGGCCACCGCATATTTCAGGCCAGTCGGCGACGTGGTGTGCCCGCGGGGCCCGGAAGGCGGCGCCACTCAGTGCATAGGCGTGCGTACAGCGGGTAGGGAGTGCTGCATCGCCTCTCGCTCACGAAGCCCCAAGCCGTCGTCAGGAGTGGACCGTGCTGCACATGCCGCATCAGCCCCTGCAGGTCGCCGCCGTGCCGTCCCAGCGCACACCCGCGCGGGAGGACCAGGCGGGGCCCTGGCACTCGGAGGCGGTGTGCCGCCGGGACGAAGCCGGGCTGTTCTTCGCCCCGTCGAAGGAGCCGACTGCTGCCCGGCTGTCCCGTGAACAGGCAGCGAAGCAGGTCTGCGCCAGGTGTCCGGTGATGGTGGAGTGCCGGGAGCACGCGCTCATACAGCCCGAGCCCTACGGGGTGTGGGGCGGCCTCACCGCCGCCGAACGCCGCGTGGTGCTCGCCCGGCGCCGCAGGCGTGACATGGAGCTGAAGGCGGCGGCCCCGACGGGGCACATAGCCGCCGC
This sequence comes from Streptomyces sp. NPDC060209, assembly GCF_042728155.1. NCBI lineage: Bacteria > Bacillati > Actinomycetota > Actinomycetes > Kitasatosporales > Streptomycetaceae > Streptomyces > Streptomyces sp. NPDC060209. Next base: position 43 of record NZ_JBHWZS010000516.1, on the reverse strand, counting down.
GGGCTGAGGCCCGCGCACGCGGATGTGGGGCCGCCCGGCCGGG
>NZ_JBHWZS010000515.1:0-3200 GCF_042728155.1 Streptomyces sp. NPDC060209 | reverse complement strand
GCACCGCCTGTCGATGTTCGCAGCATGGACCTTCCTGGGGGTCCCCCCGGACGGAGTCCGGGGAGGGTCACACGCCTCGCTGGCTCGGGTAGAAGACCAGCCGGTACTTTCCGATCTGGACTTCGTCGCCGTTGGTCAGCGCGACGGAATCGATGCGCTCGCGGTTGACGTAGGTTCCGTTGAGGCTGCCGACGTCGCCCACGGTGAAACTACCGTCCGGGCTCCTGCGGAACTCCACATGACGCCGCGACACGGTCACGTCGTCGAGGAAGATGTCGCTCTGCGGATGACGGCCGGCCGTCGTCAGGTCGCCGTCCAGCAGGAAGCGGCTTCCCGAGTTCGGGCCGCGTCGGACCACCAGCAGCGCGGAACCCGCCGGCAGCGCGTCGACCGCCGCCTGGGCTTCCGGGGAGAGCGAGGGAAGGGCGGTCTGGCCCGTCGCCTCGGCCTCGTACGCCTCGATGCCTGAGATCGAGATGGTCGAGGTCGTCTCCGAGGCGCGCTCCGGCACTCCGCCCCTCAGCGGCGCACCGCAGTTGGAACAGAAGCGGCTGGCCTCGGCATTACGATGCCCGCACCTCGTACAAACCGGCATGGACGAGCCCTCCGGAGCGGGGGCAAACCCTCCACCCGTACTCGAGGTCGATGGATCCCCGAAACCTATGCGTCCTGCACCTCCGGGGTCAACGGACGACGCGCCGGACCCACCGGCGGCACCCTGGACCTCGTCGCGGAAGAGCGGGCGCTCCGAGCCCTGCTCCTCGGCGCCCTGACCCTGACGCGGAGCGCGATGGCGGGCAGCGCTGTTGCTGTCCTCGCGGGCGCTCTTTCCGAACAACTTCGCAAACAACTTCACGGGCGTTTCCCCTTGACCGAAATAGACCCGCCCGTGGGGCAGGACGAACCCTGAATGAACACACCTGCCGACCCGGACATCCTCACAACGTCCGTATCCACCCGACAGTTTCCACCACGCGTCACCGATCCGTTGCGCCGACCCCCCGCAACCTGGTGCCCGAGTCCTCCGAGCACCGCGCACCACCGCCTCACCGGGACGACGACCGAGCGTAATCAGGCTGCTTCGCCGGTCGCAAGGCGTCGACGACGATGTCGTCGGCGCGCGCGACCTCCGCCGTGGCCTGCTCCTTCTCGAGCGTCTGCACCACACCACCGGGAATGTTGAGAGCCGGCTCCAGGTCCTGCGGCTTGCCGATGACCTTGAACTCGTACGGGGCCTGGATCTTCCGGCCGTCGACTCTCAACTCTCCCCCGTCACCGGAGAAGTACGTATTGGCCACTACCCGCACACCGTTGATCTCGATCGCCTCGGCTCCCGCGGCGCGCAGCTCCTGGATGGTGTCGAGGAGCATGTCGGCCTCCACCGCGCCGCTCGGGTCATCGATGGTCAGTGTGATGCCCGGGCCGTGAGCCGCGACCGTTCCCGCAAGGATACCGAGCTGCCGCTCCTTCTCGAGCGTCTGCTTCCGGGCCTCCTCCGCCTGGTCGGAGCTGTTCTCCAGTTCCGTGCGCTGGTCGTCGAGGCGCTGCTTCTCGTCCTCGAGGCGCTGGGTGCGGTTGTCGAGCTCGTCGAGGATACGGACCAGGTCCTCCTGGCGGGCACCGCGCAGGGCGCTGTTGTCGCTGTTCGACCTGACCTGGATCGCCAGCCCCAGACCGAGGACGAACAGCAGGAGCGCCACGATCAGTTGGGCCCTGCTCACCCTGGGCGGCCAGAGCCCTGCCCGCAGCCGCTGACGGCCGCTGGCCTCCTCGGGCCGGGGCGCCGGAGACGGTGCCGCTGCGGGCGCCTCGTCCGGGAGCGCTCCTGCGGGCCGCTCGCTGCCGTGGTCCTGTCCGCCGCTCGGATTCTGTTCGTTGCTCATCGGCCTCACGCCCGGAAGACGTGCCGGCGGATGGCCGCGGCGTTGGAGAAGATCCGGATGCCGAGCACGACCACCACACCGGTGGACAGCTGGGCTCCGACGCCCAGCTTGTCGCCGAGGAAGACGATCAGCGCGGCCACCACCACGTTCGACAGGAAGGACACCACGAAGACCTTGTCCACGAAGATCCCGTCGAGCATGGCCCGCAGACCGCCGAAGACGGCGTCGAGCGCGGCCACCACGGCGATCGGCAGATAGGGCTCGACCACCGCCGGCACTTCGGGCCGGACCAACAGTCCGACCACGACTCCCACGACGAGGCCCAGTACGGCGATCACGATGTGCCCTTCCCTGTGTCTGCCGCACCACTGCCCGTGTCTGCGGCCTGAGGCTCTGCTGTACGTACGATCAGGCTGGGCGCGGCCGGAAGGCGCACCTTCTCCTGCTCGGAGATGCTGGTGCGGATGTCGAAGCTCTCGTGCAGCGCCTGAAGATACTGGCCGTCCGCGCTGTCCTGGAAGGCAGCCGCGAGCTTCTTCCCGTCCCCCACCGCAAGCACCGTGTACGGCGGCACGAGCGGCCTGTTGTCGACCAGTATGGCGTCGCCCGCCGCACGGATCGCCGACAGGGCCGTCAGCCGCTGCCCGTTGATGGCGACCGCCTCGGCGCCGGACTGCCACAGACCGTTGACCACACGCTGCATGTCCCGGTCACGTACGCGCCCGGTGTCGGCGAAGCCGGTGGACTCACGGGGCCCGCCGCCGCCCTGGTCGGTGTCCTTCGCGTCGTCCACGACCAGCTTGATCCCGGGGCCCTCGACGGCGGTGGCCCCGGACAGCAGCGCCACCAGGCCTCCCTGGTCGCCGCCGTGCTCCTCGAGCGCCTTGCGCTGCCGCTCGCCGACGTCCTTGCGCAGCTTGTCGACATCGGCCTCGAGCGTGTCCGCCGCGGAGGTCTCGGCGTTCACGCGGTCGATGAGCTCCTCGCGTTCCTTGGCCACGACCGGCGCCGCGACCTGGGCCTCGGCGGCACCCAGCGTCACCACGAGAGCGGCCAGCACCAGACCTGCGGCAAGGCCCAGCTTCGCCTTCAGCGTGCGGGGCATCCCCTCGCCGCCTTCGGACCGGCGACGTGCCGAGGCCTCGGCGTATCCCTCGTCGAGGCTGTGTTCCATCACCGTGGTCAGCAGCGACATGGACGCGTCGGGGCGAGGACGCGGCGGGGCGCTACTCCGATCGGGGGGCGGCTGCGACATGCCGCACATCGTCGCACGTCATGCCTGCTGCCGCCGAATGGCCCCACCGTCGGTCCGGAAGC
>NZ_JBHWZS010000514.1:0-3209 GCF_042728155.1 Streptomyces sp. NPDC060209 | reverse complement strand
TGCTTGATCCGGGTGTAGTCCTCGAAGCCGTACGCGGAGAGGTCCTTGCCGTAGCCGGACTTCTTGAACCCGCCGTGCGGCATCTCGGCGACGAGTGCCATGTGGGTGTTGATCCACACACAGCCGAAGTCGAGCTTCTTCGACATCCGCATCGCCCGCGCGTGGTCCTTGGTCCACACCGAGGAGGCCAGTGCGTAGTCGACGCCGTTGGCGTACTCCACGGCCTGGGCCTCGTCCGTGAACGACTGGACGGTCATGACCGGGCCGAAGACCTCGTTCTGGACGATCTCGTCGTCCTGCCGCAGGCCGGAGACGACGGTCGGGGCGTAGAAGTAGCCCTTGTCGCCGACCCGGTGGCCGCCCGCCTCGACCTCGGCATGCGCGGGGAGCCGGTCGATGAAGCCGCTGACCTGCGCCAGCTGGCCCGCGTTGTTGAGCGGGCCGTACAGCACGTCCTCGTCGTCCGGCAGGCCGGTCTTCGTGGCGGCCGCCGCCTTGGCGAGCGCGGTGACGAACTCGTCGTGGACGGACTCGTGGACCAGGACGCGGGTCGCGGCCGTGCAGTCCTGGCCGGCGTTGAAGAAGCCGCCGACCACCAGGTCCTCGACCGCCTTCGCCAGATCGGCGTCCTCGAAGACGACCGCCGGGGCCTTGCCGCCGAGCTCGAGGTGGACCCGCTTGACGTCCTTGGACGCGCTCTGGGCGACCTGGATACCGGCGCGCACGGAACCGGTGATGGAGGCCATCGCCGGGGTCGGGTGCTCCACCATCAGGCGGCCGGTGTCACGGTCGCCGCAGACGACGTTGAGGATTCCGCGGGGCAGCCCAAGCTCCGCGAGGACACCGCCGATGATCTCGGCTATCAGCACCGTGGACGCCGGGGTGGTGTCCGAGGGCTTGAGGACGACGGCGTTGCCCGCCGCGAGCGCCGGGGCGAACTTCCACACCGCCATCAGCAGGGGGTAGTTCCACGGCGCCACCTGTGCGCACACGCCGACCGGCTCGCGGCGGATGATGGAGGTCAGCCCCTCCATGTACTCCCCGGCCGAGCGGCCTTCGAGCATCCGGGCCGCTCCCGCGAAGAAGCGCACCTGGTCGATGGCGGGGGCGACCTCCTCGCTGAGGGTGAGGTGGAGCGGCTTGCCGGTGTCCCGGCTCTCCGCGGCGACCAGGTCGTCGGCCCGTGCCTCCATCGCGTCGGCGATCTTCAGCAGCGCGCGCTGGCGCACGGACGGTGTGGTGTCGCGCCAGACCGGGAAAGCGGCGGCTGCGGCCGCCATCGCCGCGTCGACGTCCGCCTCCCCCGAAAGCGGGGAGGTCGCGTATACGGCGCCCGTGGTGGGGTCCACCACATCGAGCGTACGGCCGTCCGAGGCGTCGGCGAACGCACCGTCGATGTAGTTGCGGAACGTGGTGCTCATGGAAGGTCTCTCCCGGTCAGGCGGCTGTGCGGGCGGAAAGGTGCTCGTGGACTGCGGGCCAGCGGCCGTCCTCCGCGCGGGCGAAGACGATGGTCTCCCGCTCGTGGACCGTCTCCTCACCCGCGTTCGTGGCGACCCGTGTCTCCACGTCGTGGCTGAAGACGGCCGTGTCGCCGAAGGGCTGGATCAGCTGGGCGGACGAGGTGCAGCCGAGGACGCGGAAGCCGTCCTGTTCCACCCACTGCTGCCAGAGAGCGCGGTACTCCGCCGTGGAGCCGAGCCGCTGGGGAGTGGTGTGGAAGAGGAAGGTCGCGTCCGGGGCGAAGGCGCCGAAGTAGTCGTCGAGGCGGCCTTCGGCGAAGGCTGCGACGAGCGCGTCCGCGGCGGCCCGGACCTCCTGGACGGTGGTGGTGCTCATGATCAGCTCCTGGTCACGGGCGTCGGGCGGACGGTGCCGGACCGCCCCGTGGTCGGTTGGGGGGGGAAGACCGGGCTCAGTGGGCCACGGCGGGCTCTGTGACGCTTTCCTCCGTGCCGCCGGTGATCGGGGGCACCGGGGAGTCCGAGGCGCGGACGAAGCGGGGCCCGGCCGGTCCGTACACGGCGCGCGGCTCGGGGAACAGGGCGAGCAGGGAGAGGTAGAGCACGGTCGCGAGGGCGAGGCCGACCGGCAGGGAGATGTCCGCGCCGTTGGCGAGGTCACCGAGCGGGCCGACGAACTGGCCGGGCAGGTTGGTGAAGAGGAGCGCCACGACGGCCGAGACGAGCCAGGTGGACATTCCACGCCAGTTCCAGCCGTGCGTGAACCAGTAGCGGCCGCCCCGCTGACGACGGTTGAAGACCTGGAGCGCCTCCGCGTCGTACCAGCCGCGCCGGGTGACGTAGCCGAGCGCCATCACGATCATCCACGGTGCGGTGCAGGTGATGATCAGCGTCGCGAAGGTGGAGATGGACTGCGCGAGGTTGAGCGCGAATCGGCCGACGAAGATGAACACGATGGACAGGACGCCGATGAAGAAGGTGGCCTGGACGCGGCTGAAGCGGGTGAAGACGCTGGAGAAGTCGAGGCCCGTTCCGTACAGGGCGGTCGTGCCGGTGGAGAGGCCGCCGATCAGGGCGATCAGGCAGAGCGGCAGGAAATACCAGCCGGGCGAGATCGCGAGCAGTCCGCCCACGTAGTTGGGGGCGGCCGGGTCGACGTACTTCGCGGCCTTCGACGCGATGATCGACGCGGTGGCCAGGCCGAAGAGGAACGGCAGCAGGGTGGCGATCTGGGCGGTGAACGCGGCCCCCATCACCCGGCGGCGCGAGGCGCCGGCCGGGATGTAGCGGGACCAGTCGCCGAGGAACGCGCCGAAGGAGACCGGGTTGGAGAGCACGATCAGCGCGGCGCCGATGAACGACGGCCAGAACAGCGGGTCGGCGGTCGAGGCGAAGGCTCCCGCGTAGCCGGGGTCGAAGTCGCCTGCGAAGGCGAATGCCCCGAGCACGAAGAGGGACGACGCGGCCAGCACCGCGATCTTGTTGACCAGCAGCATGAACCGGAAACCGTAGACGCAGACGACCAGCACGAGGCCGGCGAAGACCGCGTACGCGATGCCGTAGGTGAGGTCCGTCTCCGGGACGTCGACGAGCCGGTGCGCGCCGCCGACGAGCGCGTCGCCCGAGGACCAAACCGAGATCGAGAAGAACGCGATCGCGGTGAGCAGGGAGAGGAACGAGCCGACGACCCTGCCGTGCACGCCCAGGTGCGCGGAGGAGGAGACGGCGTTGTTCGTGCCGTTGGCC
>NZ_JBHWZS010000513.1:0-3226 GCF_042728155.1 Streptomyces sp. NPDC060209 | reverse complement strand
GCCACCCGCATGTGCGGGGGGCCGCCCCCGGTGACATAGTGCTCCGCATGCCCCCACGCATACGGATCACCGGACGCGCGGCAGCACCGGTCATGAGCCTGGCCGCCCTCCTCGCCGCGGCCCTCGTACCGGCCGTCGCCACCGCCTCGGACAAGGTCGCGCTGAGTCTGGAGGACGTCCCGCGCACCGTGGTCATGTACAACGCGGACGAGGGCGCAGAGGCCTCGTTCAAGGACTTCCAGGTTCCCGTCGCCGTCGTCCCCGGCAACAAGGAACCGGCACGCGACATCAAGGTCGTGGTGGACGCGTCAGGGCTCAGAGGCGTAGGCCGTGTGGTCGAGGGCGGTTACGGGAACTGCACGGGCAGCGGCTGGGTGTACACCTGCGAGTACGGCACCCTGCGGAACGACGGCGAGAGCAACGCCCCCTTCGACATCCTCGGGGTGGACGGGGTGAAGCCGGGTGACAGTGGCACGATCACCTACACCGCGAGCGCCGACAACGCGGAGCCCGTCAGGGGCACCACCCGCATGGTCGTCGGCGGGCCCACACTGGGTGCCCCCGACGAGGTGAAGGTGAGCGGCGTGGAACCCGGCCAACCGGCCCCACTGACACCGGAGTTCGCCAACCACACCGAGTTCGCGGCGGACCGGGGCGTGGCGCTGCACATCGGTACGACCGGCGGCCTCACCCTCGAGGCCCGCCACAGCAACTGCTCCTACGCGGGCACCTCGCCCACATCGGCCTGGTGCGTGTTCCCCACGAAGGCCGCAGCGGGCGCCGCCTACCGCACCAGCTCCCCGCTCACCTATGTGGCGGCCGACAAGGAGCTGAACGGCACGCTGTCCTACAGCTGGTCGGCCGCCCCGGAGACACCCTCCGACCACACGGTGCACGGTACGGGCGCCCCGATCACCCTGGTCGGGACGGCGGGCGGCGACTTCGGGAACGTCAACGGCGTCGTCCAGGTGGACACCACGGTCCAGGCCGACTACCGGCCGGTCGCCGGAACGGTCCGCGGCCACGTCGGGGACACGGTGGAGGTGCGGCTCGGGGTGCGGGACCTGGGCCCCGGCCGGCTGCGGGGCGACGAGGTGAAGGGCCGCTTCGAGGTGGTCCCACCGGAGGGAACCACGGTCACCTCCATTCCGTACGCCTTCGAGGACAGTGACATCAAGTGGGGGTGCGAGCAGCCGGAGAAGCCCGGCGGGGCCTTCGTCTGCGACCTCGGCGGCGAAGCCTTCTCCTGGTCCCGGGAGGACGACGGGACGACCGCCATCGTGTTCCACGTCCGCATCGACCGGCAGGTCGCGGGTGCGCAGGGCACCGTCCGGACGTACAACCCCTACGACCGCACCCCCGGCAACGACACCGCGGTCATCCCGCTGGAAGCCTCGCCCGCCCCGCCGCTCCGCTCCTTCTTCCGCTCCTTCTTCCGCCCCGCGACCTGGGCCGCGATCGCCGTGGGCGCCGTCGCGGCCGTGGTCCTGGTGGCCGTGTACCGGCGGCGTCGACGCCGAGCCGGCTGATCCCTGCCCGCTCCCAGCCTCCACCTCGCGGGACGGGCCGCCACGCGCCCGCCCGCGCTCCTGTTCTCGGGCTTTCGGGCGGCTCCCACCTGGGGAATTGCCGCCCGGCATGGGCTAGTCAGGGTACATTTACGCGCTTTTACGGTGTCCCGACACACCTTTTCGATGATCCATGTCATCTCTTAGGCGATCAGGTGATCAGTACGACAATCATCTCGGCTTGAAGGAGCCCAGCATGCGCATTCCAGCTTCCCTCCGCTCCCGCAGCATCCGCACGGGCACCACGGTGGCCGCTGCGGTCGCCGCCGCCGGCGTCGTCACCCTGGCCGGAGCCCCTGCCGCCTCCGCGCTCGGCGAGAGCGGTGACATCGACGTCCGTTCCGTCAGCTGGCACTCGCGCGGTGAGCGCAACGGCGTCGAGGTCTGCCAGTTCGTTCTCGTGGCGAACAACTTCGGGGAGCTCCCCGAGCTCGTGTGGACGATCACCGAGCGGCCCCCGGGCAACACGCTGACGAACACCCTCCCCCTCGTGGACGGCAAGGGCCGCAGCCAGGAGTACCTCCTTCCCGAGGGCACCTACCAGATCTCGTGGCCGGTCGGTGCAGTTCCGGCAGTTCCCCTGAAGACCAAGAGCTTCGAGGTCGACTGCTCCGAGCACGGCCAGGGCGGCAGCCGTGCGGACGGCGAAGGCCGGGGTTCGTCCGAGTCCGGTGCCCAGGCGGAGAAGGGCACCGCGAAGGGCGCAGAGAAGGGTGCCGAGAAGGGTACTGAGAAGGGTGCCGCCGAGATCTACGACAAGCCGTCCGGCGCGGTGCCCGCGGGTGGCGGTGGCGTCCCGGACATGGAGAGCGTCAGCTCCGAGAGCGACTCGAATGTCGGGACCTCGGCCGCGCTGGTCGCCGGTGCCGCCGGAATCGCGGGGCTGATCATGGTCCGTCGATCCGCAGCCCGTCGTGCCCGCAACGAGGCATAACACGCGCGGCCGACGGCGACGCCGGGGACCGAGTCGTGCATGCCGGCTCACGATGACCCTGTGCGTGACCTTCTCGCTGGTGACCGGCGTCGTGTGGGCGAGCTCGGACTCGCCGGAGGACGCCTCGTCGGTCACCGCCGCCCGCGGCAGCGACGCCGCGGGCGGCGGGGCGCCGCCGTTCCGGAGGGCACCGCATGAGCCGCAGAAGAAGGTGCCCGCCTCGCACGCACCGCTGGTGCACTCCCGTCCGGTCAAGGTCGCCATCCCCGCGATCTTCATCGAAGCCCCGGTCATGGGCCTCGACCTGGACAAGAAGGGGCGGCTCGGCGCCCCGCCGCTGAACAAGCCGAAATTGGTGGGCTGGTTCCGCAAGGGCCCGTCCCCCGGGGAGTCGGGTACGTCCCTGCTCGTCGGCCACCGTGACACCGCGACGGGGCCGGCGATCTTCCTCAATCTCAACGTCCTGCGCCGGGGTGACACCGTGAAGGTCACCCGGGCGGACCGGCGGATCGCGGTCTTCACCGTCGACGAGGTGAAGACCTACACGAAGGACAAGTTCCCCGACGACAAGGTGTACGGCGCCACCGGCCGTCCGGAGCTCAGGCTCATGACATGCGGTGGACGCTTCGACAAGAAGAACGGCTACTCGGCCAACGTCGTCGTCTTCGCCCACCTCACGTCACTCAAGAAGAAGGCGGCCTGATCCAGGCACGCCACACGGAAC
>NZ_JBHWZS010000512.1:0-3266 GCF_042728155.1 Streptomyces sp. NPDC060209 | reverse complement strand
GTGCTGGAGGGGGTGCGTGCCCGCGCCGTTTCCGTTCCTGCGGCCGGTCAGGGAATGCGTGGAACCAGGCGCTCCGGGCCGTGCATGAGCTCGCCCCTCAGCGCCTTCTGCAGCTTCAGGTCCTGAGGCGTGAGCTTCTGCGGCCCGCCCCGTGGAGGGACGCCGCCGACACGTTCGGCGGGTGCCAGCGGCTGCTCGTACTGGGTGGGGGCCGTGTGCAGCGTGAAGGCCGTCGCGCCGATGAGCAGCACCCCGAAGCAGAGCGCCGCCCGGGTCCAGAGTTCCGCGACGCGCTCGCCGGCCGCGCGGACCGCCGGGGCCGGTGGCGGTGCGGGTACCTCTTCCGCGAGGGCGAGTGCGCCGAGCCGTTCGTGGAGCGGTGCGGACCCGTCGCCGGGATCCGCGGGATCCGCCGGCCCGGGCAGCCGCTCGGCGACGGCGGCCCGTGCGTTCAGCAGCCTGCCGGCCGCCGCGGGAGTGCTCGCCTCCGTCTCCGCGGCAGTCTCCGGCAGCCCCAGGCCCACGCCGTCGTGGAGCAGCAGCGTGCGACGGTACGAAGGCGGCAGGCCGAGCAGCGCGTCGAGCAGCGCACGCCGTGCCGGGTCCTCGGGCAGCGGGTCGGCCCGGCGGTGGCTGCGGCGCAGCCGGTGCCAGGGCGACATCGCGTACTCGTACGAGTACGCCCGCACCCAGCCCGCCGGATCGCGGTCCCTGGCCACCTCGGGCCAGCGCTGCCAGGCGATCCGGAAGGCGTGTTCGACGGCTTCGCGGGACAGCTTCCGGCGGCCGGTCAGCAGATACATCTGGCGGGTCAGGCCGGGTGCGGTGCGGCCGTACAGGGCGTCGTACGCCTCCTCGGCCGTGAGGCCCTCCCGGGGCTGCGAGGCGGGGCCGGGCCCGTCCGGCCCGGTCGAATCCGGCGCGGGCTCGTCCGGGGCGATCGCGTCAGGGGCGGGGGCGTCCCGGGCGGGCGTTTCCGGTGCGGGGGCGGTCCGGGTGCCCATGGTGGGTTCGGTGCCGGGCTCGGTCGGGGACATCGTGCTGCTCCCGGTGGCTTCGACGGAGGGGGGCGGCGCAGTGCGGTGCTCGGGACAGCCGATCAGCCTGGCGTAGGCCGCGCGCCGACGGCCCCGAGGGCTGGTGCGCCCCGTTTCCCAGGCGCGGACGGTGGCGGACGTGACGCCCACGGCCGTGGCGACCTGTTGCTCACTCAGTGCCCTGGCCTCGCGCAGCCTGCGGCGCTCCTCGGGGGAGGGCAACGGGGCGGCGGGGGCGGGACCGGTGGTGCTCCGCGTCATGCCCGGCCTCCGTCCCCGATGGCACTGCACCGGGTGAAAAAGTACATAAACGTATATTGGGCGACACAGCGGCCATTCGCCCGTTACACGAAATAAGCGCGTGTCGTTGGCAGCATGGCGGCGTGACCCAAGTGACCGAGCGCAGCCCGATGTTGCCGGCCGAGCGGAGCAGGTCCGCCGCACTGGCCTCCGCCTTCGTGCGCGGAGTGCTCGCAGCGGGACTCGGACTCGGCTCGCTGGCCGTCCTGGTCATGATGCTGTGGATCAGTTCTCCGTACCCCGACAGCGGACCCGGCGGGGCCCTCCATGTGGCCACCGGGCTCTGGTTGCTCGCCCACGGGGCCGAACTCGTCAGAGCCGACACCGTGGGCGGTCACCCCGCGCCCGTGGCGACGGTCCCGCTCCTGCTGGTCGTACTGCCGGTGTGGCTCGTGCACCGGGCCGCCCGGGACTCGGCGGAGACCGGTGGGAAGGCTTCGGGCGGGCACTCGGCGGCCGGGGCGTTCTGTGCGGTGAGCGCCGGATACCTGCTGGTGGTGCTGGCTTCGGCGGCGTACGCGCGGGGCGGGGGGCTGCCCGCCGACCGGGCCTCGATCGCCTTCCCCGTCACCGTCGTGGTGGCCGGCGCGGCCGCTGCGGGGGTATGGGCGGCGCGTGGCCGCCCTCTGACCCCGCTGCTGGTCTGGGCGCCACTGAGGGTGCAGGAAGCGGCCGCCCGTTCCAGGTTCCGGTCCGGGGCAGGTGTGGCCCTGCGATCGGCCGCCGCCGGTGTGCTCATGCTGCTGGGAGGCGGGGCGCTGCTGGTCGCGGTGGCGCTGGTGTGGCATGCGGGGGCGGCGAGGGAGTCATTCCTGGGTCTGTCGGGCGACTGGGCGGGCCGGATCTCCGTCCTCCTGCTGGCGACGGCGCTCGTGCCGAACGCGGCGATGTGGGGTGCCGCCTACGGTCTCGGGCCGGGATTCGCCCTCGGTACGGCGTCCATGGCCACCCCGCTCGCATTCACCGGACCTCCCGCGCTGCCGGACTTCCCGCTGCTCGCCGCGGTGCCGTCGCACGGCCCGGGGACGGGGGCGAACTGGGCGGCGGCCGCGGTGCCGGCCGTGGCCGGTCTGGTCGTCGCCCGGTTCGTCGCACGGGGGGCGGTTCCGGTGCGTGGCGTCCGCGAGGAGGCGTGGGGTCAGGGCCGGACGGCCCTGGTGGCAGGGCTGGCGGCCGCGGGCTGCGGAACCGGCGCGGCGGTACTGGCGGCGGCGTCGGGTGGCCCGCTGGGCACCGGGGCCCTGGCGGAGTTCGGCCCTGTGTGGTGGCTGGTCGGGCCGGCCGCTCTCGCGTGGACGGCCGTGATCGGTGTACCGGTGGCGCTGATGCTCAGGGCGTGGCGGCTCAGGGAACACCGGTGGGGATGGCGGCTGGACGCGCTGAGGGGGGAGCCGGTGAAAGTGGTGGAGCCGGGGCCGGATCCGGAGCAGGCAACGGACAAGGAGCCAGGGGAATCGGGCGGGCAGGCGGAACCGTACGACTTCCTGTCGGCCGACCCGTGGCATGAGGACGGGGCGAGGGAGGCGCGCTGGGCGGCGCTCAGGAAGAAGTCGGGCGGGCTGATGGCGGACTTCTCGGCGAAGGCGAAGGCGAAGGCGCAGGCGGACCCGGAGCCCGTGCCCGGACCGGCGTCGGCCCCCGCGCCGGTGTCCGAGCCTGCTCCTGACTCCGCGCCCGCTGCCGCTCCCGTCCCCACACCTGACCCTGCTGCCGCTGCCGTCCCCACACCTGATCCTGCTGCCGCTGCCGCTCCCGTCCCCACACCTGATCCTGCGTCTGCAGCCGCTCCCGCATCCATGCCTGATCCTGTGTCTGCTCCCGCCTCCGCGCCCGCCTCCGAGTCCGTGCCGGAGCCCGATCCCGCTCCCTCCGCCGGTCCCGTCTCGGGGCCCGATACGCCGACCGGCCGGGTTCCGGATGCCTCTGGGC
>NZ_JBHWZS010000511.1:0-3272 GCF_042728155.1 Streptomyces sp. NPDC060209 | reverse complement strand
GCCCGCGCCGCCCTGGCCGACGCGGGCGTCGAACCGTCCGCGATCGGCGCGGTCTTCGCCGAGGGGGCGTCGGTCCCCGAGCTCGACGCCCAGGAGGCCGCGGCGATCACCGAGGTGTTCGGGCCGGACGCCGTCCCGGTCACGGCGATCACCTCCCGCACCGGGCGCCCGGGCGCCGGAGCCTCCGCACTCGATCTCGCGGCGGCGCTGCTAGCCGTCCGCGACGGGCTGATCCCCCCGACCGCCGAGGTGGGCCACGTGCCGCCCTCGTACCGGATCGACCTCGTGACCGGACGGCCGCGCCCGATGGCCGGCGACGCGGCACTGGTGCTGGCACGCGGGCACGGCGGCTTCAACAGTGCCGTGGTCGTGCGCCGGTTCGACCCGACGGCGCGCTGATCCACCCCTCCATCGACCCCAGTGAAAGGTGACCACCATGAACGGCTTCACCCTCGACGACCTGAAGCGCGTGATGCGGGAATGCGCCGGAGAGGACGAGAGCATCGACCTGGACGGCGACATCCTGGACGCGCCGTTCGAGGATCTCGGCTACGACTCGCTCGCCCTGCTGGAGACGGCGACCCGGATCGAGCGGGAGCTCGGCGTACGCATGCCGGAGGAGGTGCTGAGCGGGGCGAAGACGCCCCGGCTGCTGCTGGAGGCCGTCGCATCCGCCCACTGACCGTCGCCGGTGGCCGTCGCCGGACGGCGGCGGCCACCGGCTCGGCGAGCCGACCCGAAGGTGAAGAACCATGACCGACAGACCCCTCGTCCTCGTCACCGGGGCCACCGGGGCCCAGGGCGGATCCGTCGCCCGCCACCTGTTGCGGACCGGCCGCTGGGCGGTGCGGGCCGTGACCCGCGCCCCCCGCTCGGAGGCCGCCACCGCGTTGACGGCCCTGGGCGCCGAAGTGGTCGCCTGTGATCTGACCGACCCCGGTCAGGTGAGCCGGTCGGTGACCGGTGTCACCGCGGCGTTCCTGGTGACGGACTACTGGTCCCTGAAGGAGCGCGAGTACGAGGTGGCCCGCCGGACCGCCGAGGCCGTACTCGCCGCGGGCGCCGACACGCTGGTGCACAGCAGCCTGCCCGAGGCGCACCGCCGCAGCGGCGGCGCACTGGCCCTCCCCCACCACGACGGCAAGGCGCGGCTGGAGGAGGAGCTGCGCGGGAGCGGCGCGCCCGTCGTCACCGTCCACCTGTCGACGTACTACGAGAACTGGCCCGCCCGCCGGCTGCGCAGGCAGGAGGACGGCACGTTCGCGTTCACGCTGCCGCACGGGGACACCCCGCTTCCCGCCGTCTCCGTGGCCGACCTCGGCCCGGTGGTCGCGGCGGTGCTCGACACGGGGAGCGCGCTCCACGGCCAGGTGGTCAAGGTGGTCGGTGACCTGCTGCCACCCGCCGCCTACGCCACCGCCCTCACCCGGTCCCTCGGTGTCCCGGTCGCCTACCGGGACGTGCCCTACGAGACCTACCGGCAGCTGCCGCTGCCCAACGCACGAGCCGTCGCGGACATGCTGGAGTTCACCCGGCGGCACCCCGACGTCACGCCCGCCGACGTGACGCGCGCCCGGGCCCTGTACCCGGGGCTGCGGACCTTCGGCGACTGGGCGGATTCCGCGCCGGACCAGTTCGCCCACCTGCTGCGATGAGGCGGGAGCGGACATGCGCGGCGGGGCCGGTGCTGCCATGAGGCCGTCTCTCGCCCTCCGTCTGCTGCGCGCGCTCTGCCGCTCACTGGTGGCCTACGGAGCGTCGTACGCGGGAGTGGAGGACCCCGAGGACGGTGGCAGGCAGGCGCCCGGGCCGCCCCCGGCGGGAAGCGGGCCCGGGGCGGCCCACCCGGAGCGCGTGCGGCCGGACGTGCCGCTCACGCCGACGGAACGGGCCCACGCGCGAGAACTGGGCCGGTCCTGAGCCCGGCGTGCCCCGGGCGGCGTCGACCGCCGTACCCGGGGCACGCGAGAGGACTCAGGCGGACGGCAGCCCGGCCGGCCACACGCCGGCCAGCATCGTCCGGGTGTCTCCCAGCAGCTGCGGGAGCACCTTCGTGTGTCCGACGACCGGCATGAAGTTGGTGTCCCCGCCCCAGCGCGGCACCACGTGCTGGTGCAGGTGCGCGGCGATGCCCGCGCCGGCCTCGGCGCCCTGGTTCATCCCGATGTTGAAGCCGTGCGCCCCGGAGGCGGCCCGCAGCGCGACCATGGCCCGCTTGGTGAAGTCGGCCAGCTCCACGGTCTCCGGACCGTCCAGCTCCGTGTAGTCGGCCACGTGCCGGTACGGCACCACCATCAGGTGTCCGCCGTTGTACGGGTACAGATTGAGGACCGCGTAGACCTGCTCGCCGCGCGCGACGACGAGCCCGTCCTCGTCGGACTTCGACGGAATCTCGCAGAACGGACAGCCGTCACCGGCTCCCGGGCCGCTCGGCTTGCTCTCACCCTGGATGTAGGCCATCCGGTGGGGCGTCCACAGGCGCTGGAACGCGTCGGGCGTCCCCACTCCGATCTGCTGTTCCGGCTCACTCGTCATGCCGGTCAGCATATTGCGTCACTCCCGGCGCGCGTGTCGCCGGGGGCGGCCCCACCGGCGCACCGCGATGCTGGCGCCATGAGCGACCGTCCCACGGCCCCCGTCCCCCCTCGGCTCCAGGAGTGGGAGCAGCGCACGGAGGTACCGCTCTTCCTCGCGGCCGTGCTCTTCCTCCTCGGATACGCGGTCCGCGTCCTCGTCCCGCACGACGCCGGCCCCGTACGCGACCTCGCCCTCGCCCTGGCCTGCGCGACCTGGCTGGTCTTCGCCGTGGACTACGGGGTGAGGCTCCACCTGAGCGGCCTGGGCAGGCACTTCGTACGCGCCCACTGGCTGGACACGGTGGTCCTCCTGCTGCCGCTGCTGCGCCCGCTGCGCATGGTGCAGGTGTACACGGCGGTCCAGCAGCGGCAGGAAAGGCCGCGGCTGAGCCTCTACGCGCGGGTGATGACGTACGCGAGTCTCACGGCCGTCCTCCTCGGCATCTCGGCGTCACTCGCGGTCTACCACCAGGAGCACGACGCGCCGGGGGCCTCGATCCGTACGTTCGGCGACGCGGTGTGGTGGGCGTGCGCGACGCTCACCACGGTGGGCTACGGGGACGCGGTCCCCGTCACGTTCGGCGGCCGGGTCGTCGCGGTGGGCCTGATGGCCTGCGGGCTCGCGCTGCTGGGGGCAGTGACCGGGTCGTTCTCCTCGTGGCTGCTGCAGGTGTTCACCCGCGAGGACGAGAAGAG
>NZ_JBHWZS010000510.1:0-3287 GCF_042728155.1 Streptomyces sp. NPDC060209 | reverse complement strand
CACCTGTGCGGTGCCCGGCCTCCGTCGTGATCGGCACGAGTCGTGACCGGGGCCGGCGCTGATCGGCGTCGGCCCCGATCCCGGCCGGTCCCGGTCAGCGTCGGTCCTGAGGGGGGTCAGTTGTCGGGGTCGGCCCGCTCCAGCGCGGGCCGCTGTCCGGCGGCGGACTCCGTCAGGAGGTAGTCGGCAGCGGCCGTGTCCGTGACGAGGCTGGTGACCAGTCCCGAACGCAGCACCGCGCCGATCGCAGCCGCCTTGCGCTGCCCTCCGGCGATGGCGACCACCTCGGGGATCCGGCGCAGCCGGTCGGCCTCCACCGTGATGCACCGCTCGCCGAGGTCCCGTCCGACCCGGCGCCCGTTCGTGTCGAAGAGGTGCGCGGACATCTCCGCCGCCACACCGAGCGAGGCGTAATGGCTGCGCTCCTCGTCCGAGAGCATGTCGTGGACCGTGGAGATGCCGGGCTCCCAGGAACCGATGGAGACCGCGGCGACCGTCACCTTGTCGAAGTACTCGAAAGCGCGCGCGATCCCCGTCTGGTGCCGCAGCGCGGCCGCCGTCGCCGGATCGGGCAGCAGCATCGGAGCGTAGATCGGGTGCGCCTCCCCGCCGGACACCTGCGCGGCGCGGCGGACCGCCTCGACCGAGCCGCGCTCTGCCGTACCCGCGTCGTAGACGCCGGTCAGCTGCACGACCGTGCACGGGGGCAGCCGGTCGAGGGCCGCCGCCATGTGGATGGTGGAGCGGCCCCAGGCCAGCCCCAGCACATCGCCCTCGTTCACCAGCTCACCGAGCAGCTCGGCCGCGACCTCACCCAGATTCTCCGGGTCCGCGGCGTCGTCCTGCTCCTCCGCCGGGGACTCGACCACGACAGCGTGCCGCAGGCCGTAGCGCGCCCGGAGCGCGTCGGAGCGCTCCGCGTCCAGCTCCGCCGGTACCCGGATCTCGATCCGTACGAGATCACGCTCGAGGGCCGTCTCCAGGACCCGGGCCACCTTGAAGCGGCTGACGCCGAACTCCTCGGCGATCTGGATCTTCGACTTTCCCTCGAGGTAGAAGCGACGCGCCATGGCCGCCGCCTGCACCAGCTCCGCGGGTCCCATCCGCATGGCTGACCGACCCGCCGAGATGCCAGACACCGCGATCTCCTCACTGCTGTTCACACGCTCGATACGCCGTTCATCCTGTCAGATCCGGCGATCCTTGATCAGGCCCGTCGGGCCGCGTTCATCTGAGCTTGGTTCAGTGGCCGCATGCCCAGGGTGCGGAAGCCGTGACCGTGTCCGCCTGTGCGCGCAGTGCCCGCACGGCCTCGGCCGGGTCCTCGGCGCCGTACACCGCGGAGCCGGCGACGAACACGTCCGCGCCGGCCTCGGCGCATCGCTCGATGGTGGTGGCGGAGACCCCGCCGTCGACCTGCAGCCACAGCTCGAGACCGTGCTTCGAGATCAGCTCACGGGTGCGGCGGATCTTCGGCAGCATGATGTCCAGGAACGCCTGGCCGCCGAATCCCGGCTCCACCGTCATGATCAGCAGCATGTCGAGCTCGGGGAGCAGGTCCTCGTACGGCTCGATGGGCGTCGCGGGCTTCAGCGCCATGGAGGCGCGCGCCCCCTTGGCCCTGATCTCCCGGGCGAGGCGCACAGGCGCGGCCGCGGCCTCCACGTGGAAGGTGACCGAACCGGCACCGGCCTCGACGTACTGCGGCGCCCAGCGGTCCGCGTCCTCGATCATGAGATGGCAGTCCAGCGGGGTGTCCGTGGCCTTGCTCAGCGCCTCCACGATGGGCACACCGAGCGTCAGATTGGGCACGAAATGGTTGTCCATGACATCGACATGGAGCCAGTCGGCGCCTTCCACGGCCTTCGCCTCATCGGCGAGACGTGCGAAATCGGCGGACAGGATGCTGGGGTTGATCTGGGCCATGCACCCAAGCCTGCCATGCTCGGCGCCACTTCCTTGCCGCGGTGCGCCCCAAAGCCTCACGGGATCATTACGGTTCATGCGATCCCGGCCTTTTCGACCCGCGATTCCGTGTCCCGGTCCTGGACCGCCCACGGGCTCGGGCGGACGGGGCGGGGCCCGCGGCCCTTGATCCGTCCCCGACTCCGGCCCGCCGGAGACGGGCGCGACGGACCCGGCGGGCGCCGTACGGACCGGTTGAGCCCGCTCCCATCCGTACCAGGGCGCGGACAGCCCCTGGTGCCCGCCATGAGGCTGTGTTAGAAACTCTCCGTGATCAGCGACCAGTTCCTGAAGGAGCGCCTCAGCATCGATCTCTGCCGTGTGACCAGCTGCTCCTGTTGAGCCTGGCCCGGCAGCGCTGAGCGCTTCCAGAACTGTGCGGCGTCGTCCGCCCGCCTTCCGGCCGCCCCTCGGGTGAGCCGGCGGTCCCCCTCCAGAACCCTGTCCGCGAGCCGGACCGGACGGTTCCCGTCCGTGTACGGCGCACCGGCCGGACACGTTCTGCAGGCCCCTCCCCCCGTTGCCCGCGGGCGCCGTCGTCCGCGCCCCGCGTCCGCCTGCCCGGCCCTGTCCGCCCTTCCGGCGGCCCGGTGTCTTCGGCACCTCTCGACGGAGCCCGCCATGACCACACCCACCACCACGGAGAAGCAGCCGTCCGGCCCGGCGCTCTCCGGTGAACCCGCCGCCGCGCCCTCTCCGCGCCGCCGCTCGCCGGAGAGGGCCGCGCGGCTGCGCCGGGTGGGGCTGCGGCTCCTCGCGCTGGTCGTGCTGCTGGCCCTCTGGCAGCTCGTCACCGCCCTGCGGTTGTGGTCGCCGTTGCTGGTACCGCCGCCGTCAGCCGTCTGGGACGCGCTCGTCGAGACGTCCGGCACCCATGACGGGGTGCGCGGCTACCAGGGCCACACCCTGATCGAGCACCTGGGCATCAGCCTGCGCCGCATCGCGATCGGTGCGGGCGCCGGTGTCCTGGCCGGGCTCGTGGCCGGGGTGCTGATGGGCACGCTGCCGTGGGTGCGGGTGGTGTTCGAACCGGCGGTGGCCTTCCTCCGTACCCTGCCGCCGCTCGCCTACTTCAGCCTGCTGATCATCTGGTTCGGCATCGACGAGGCGCCCAAGCTGTGGCTGCTGGCGATCGCCGCCATGCCGCCCGTGGCCGTGGCCACCGCGTCCGCCGTCGCCTCCGCGCCCGCCTCCCTGGTGGAGGCGGCACGGGCCATCGGGGCACGCCGCTCGCAGGTGGTCGCCTCCGTCGTCCTGCCGTCCGCGCTGCCGGAGATCCTGGTCGGCGTACGGCTGGCGTTCGGGATCGCCTACTCCTCGGT
>NZ_JBHWZS010000509.1:0-3290 GCF_042728155.1 Streptomyces sp. NPDC060209 | reverse complement strand
GCCCTGTCCCCGGCCGGAGCCGTAGGTCGTCCCAGCCGTGAGCCGGAGGCCGCCTCAGCCGTCGAGGCCGATGGCGAAGGCCGCCTCGAGGTCGTGCTGCGAGTACGTGCGGAAGGCCACGTGGGTGTCGGTGGCCTCGACTCCCTGGATCTTGCTGATCCGGCCCGGGATGACATCGGCCAGATCGTCGTGCCGGGCCACCCGGACCATGGCGATCAGGTCGTACGTACCGGTGACCGAGAAGACTTCGCTGACGCTCTCCAGCGAGGCAATGGCCTCGGCGATCTCGGGAATCCGGTCCACGCTGGTTTTGATGAGCACGATCGCGGTGATCACGGCTGGCTTTCTCCCTCGGTGGCCGTGGCTGGAGACTTCACTCTAGTCCCCCGGAACCGCACCCAGGCGTAGAGGAACCCGGCCGCGAAACCCGCCACGTGCGCGAGGTACGCCACGCCCGGACCGCTGCCCGCGCCCTGCGCCGCCAGCCACTGCAGGACGAACCAGAACACGAGGACGATCCAGGCGGGGAAGCGCAGCGGGAGGAAGAAGAGGAAGGGGAAGAGGCTGGTGACGCGGGCCCGGGGGAAGAGGTAGAGGAAGGCTCCGAGGACCGCGGAGATCGCCCCCGACGCGCCGACCAGCGTCTGGTCGGAATCCGCGTGCACCACCGCGTAGGCCACCAGGGCGAAGTATCCGCACGCGACATAGAAGAGGGCGAATTCGGTGCGCCCCATACGCTCCTCGGCCATCGCGCCGAACACGTACAGGAAGAGCATGTTGCCCAGCAGGTGCAGCCAGCTGCCGTGGACGAAGAGCGCGGTCAGCGGGGTGAGCGCCGCGTGCGCGGAGCCGTCCAGGAGCTCGCTGGGGATCACGCCCCACCGCTCGAAGTACCCGGCCTGAGCGGCCAGGAGCGCGTCGGCGCCTCCGTAGGCGGGGTTGAACCCCGAGAGCGGGCTGATCAGGAACACCGCGCAGCACAGGGCCATCAGCCCGTACGTGACCGGGGCACCGCCCGCCGCGGCCGCCGCCCCGAACTCTCTGGCCCGCTCCCGCCAGTCGACTTCCCGCAAATCGATCACGTACAGAGCATGACGCACCCGGCGAGAACGGGACAGACCGCCTCGCCGTGCCGATAGGTATGCGCAAGGCCGTAGGGTTGCGGCAGGACATCCGCAGTTCGACGGCGCACCGCGAGATCGAAGACCTGGGCACGCACAAGACTCGACGAACGACGAAAGAGGACGCAACGATGACGACGGTTCCCCAGCCGACGGACGGGACTCGCTGGCGCTGCACGCTCTGCGGCAACCTCACCCGTTTCGATGTGACGCGCTCCTCGAAGGTCGTGGAGTACGTACATCTCGACCTGGCCGGGGAGTCGAGTGTCGAGGAGCGCGAGGTGGTCAGTGAGACCATCGAGTCGGTGCGCTGCCGTTGGTGCAACGCCGTGGATCAGATCGAGCTGGTCGACAGGCCTGGTGCCGACTCCTGACGGAGCCGTGCGGACAGACATATTGGGGTGATGGATGGTGGAGCAGCCGACAGGCGGCGCCGGACCGGCCGACGCGGCCGACGGCACCGCGGAGTCGCTCGACCGTCCGCTGCCCGAAGGCGTACGCCACAAGGTGGTGGCGCTGGTCTCGGACGCCTTCGGCGGCCTGACCGTCGGCGAACTCCCCTCCCAGCTGCGGCAGTACGCCCGTTTCACCCCCAGCAGACGGGCCAAGTTCGCGGGTAACGCGATGGCGGCCGCCCTGGAGAGCGACCCGGTGTTCCGCCGGCGCATCGGTGAGCGGATCGGCCAGACCCAGCCGGAGCTGGCCGACGCGCTCAAGTCCGGTGCGCCGCCCGCCGCCGCCGACCCCGTCGATGTGGCCGCCGCCGCCTACGTCCTGCGGCCGGCCGGCTGGGTCAAGCTGGTGGCGGCTGCCGGCGAGGAGGTCCAGCGGGCACACGCCGAGCGGGCGGACGAGGAGACCAGGCGCGAGCTGGAGCGGCTCCGCGAGGAGCTCGACCGTGCCCGCGGCCAGACCAGGGCCGACACCGAACGGCTGCGCTCGGAGCTGGAGGTCTCCCGCAAGGAGGCCGATTCCCTCCACCGCAAGCTGCGCAGTGCCCTCAGTGAGGTGAAGCGCGGAGAGGCGGCTCTGCGCAAGGCCGGTGCCGAGACCGACGCCGTGCGGGCCGAGGCCGCGGCCCAGGTCTCCGCCGCCGAGAGCGAGTCCCGCCGGCTCAAGGCGCGGCTGGCCGAGGCGGAGGCATCCGTGGAGGCGGGCCGCCGGGCGGCCAGGGAGGGACGTTCGGTCGAGGACATGCGGCTGCGGCTGCTCCTGGACACCGTGCTCGACGCCGCACAGGGGCTCCGGCGCGAACTGGCCCTCCCTCCTTCCTCGCTCCGCCCCGCGGACGGCGTCGAAGCGGTGGAGCCCGGCCGGATGTCGCCGAAGGACATTGCGGCCAGGGCCCTTTCGGAGACCGATCCGGCGCTGCTCGACCAGTTGCTCGCCCTCCCGCAGGCGCACCTGATCGTCGACGGCTACAACGTCACGAAGACCGGCTATCCGCAGATGCCGCTGGAGAAGCAGCGGTTGCGCCTCCTGGGCGGCCTCTCGGTCCTCGCGGCACAGACCGGCGCCGAGATGACCTGTGTCTTCGACGGCGCAGAGCTGGCGGCCCCGGTCCTGCTGGCGCCGCCGCGCGGAGTCCGCGTCCTGTTCAGCAAGGCCGGGGTGACCGCGGACGAGTTGATCCGGCAGCTGGCGCGCGCCGAACCGCCCGGCAGGCCCGTCGTCGTGGTCTCCACCGACCGCGAAGTCGCCGACGGGGTGGCGAAGGCGGGGGCGCGTCCGGTCGCGTCCGCCTTGCTCCTGAAGCGCCTTTCGCGCGTCTGAGGCGTCATGTGAGACATGTGTGACTTGCCGGAATTTACGGAACGTACCGTCAAGTCGCCGCTACACGCAGTGTGATGAAAGTAAAGAAGTGCCTGGTGTGACGAGATTTTGCTCGTGAGGATTTGAACTGATCACAAGATGGTCACTAGGGTCAGGCCTCGAACCTTCGCACGGTTGATTGCCCATCCGGGGTGACGGCGAAGGAACCGCCGAGTCCGTGACGTGCACGGAGCCGGGGATTCCATCCCCCCACAGCCCGGTAGGCGGCTCGAGGAAGAAGGAGCTCGCCTTCGTGGCGTCCCACCGTCGTCCCAAGCAGCCGAGCCGCACCCGCGTGACCGTGCTCACCGCGACCGCCGCTGCGGCCGTGGCCCTGACCTCCCAGGCCGCCCACGC
>NZ_JBHWZS010000508.1:0-3301 GCF_042728155.1 Streptomyces sp. NPDC060209 | reverse complement strand
GCACGGTGGCAGGGTTCGGGATCGGCTCCTACCGGCTCGCCCTGCGGGCCCTGGCCGACGAACTGACGGACTGACACCGGGCACTTCGTACCTTCCCCGCCCGTTCACCGCGTGGCGGCCGGGGAAGGTACGGTTGCCGTCGACCAGCGCCAGTTGCCTGTACGAGACGGAGTGGCACCGGATGCAGCACGCAGTGGGGGCCCCGCTGCCGCCGCCCCAGGGTCCCGGAAACGGACCGTGGACGCACCAGGCCCAGCACTCAGGCCACCCCGGCCAAGCGGGGCCGCCTCCTCCTCCCATGGCGCCAGGGCCCCAGCCGCCGGCGCCCCAGCCGCCCGCGCACCAGCACGCCCCGGTCCCGCCCTCCAGGGAGACCACCGGGCACGTCCAGCTGCCGCCCGGCGGTCCCGTCCCGCTGCCCGCGCCGCCCGCGGAGCCGGGCACCGGCGCCGCGACCCTGGCCGTGCTCCTGATCGGACCGGCCGGAGCGGGCAAGACCACGGTCGCCAAGCTCTGGGCGGGCCGCCGCAGGGTCCCCACCGCGCACGTGTCCCTGGACGACGTCCGCGAGTGGGTCTGCTCCGGTTTCGCCGACCCGCAGGCCGGATGGAACGACCACTCCGAGGCCCAGTACCGCCTGGCCCGGCGCACCTGCGGCTTCGCCGCCCGTAATTTCCTGGCCAACGGCATCTCCTGCATCCTCGACGACGCCGTCTTCCCCGACCGGCCCGTCGTCGGCCTCGGCGGCTGGAAGCGCCATGTGGGCCCCGGGCTGCTGCCCGTGGTCCTCCTGCCCGGTCTGGAGGTCGTCCTGGAGCGCAACGCGGCCCGCAGCGGGAACCGCAGGCTCTCCGACGAGGAGGTCGCCCGGATCCACGGCCGTATGGCCGGCTGGTACGGCTCCGGCCTGCCGATCATCGACAACTCCACCTACGACGTCGAGACGACCGCACGGGTCCTCGACGACGTCCTGGCGCGTTCCATAGCCAGCCCGCCGGCCTGGTAGCGACCGCGCGGTTCCCGGTCGGGTGCGCTGACCGGGCGGGGCCCGGCCCGCGCTCGTAGGCTCGGAACATGTCAGAGGTGTACGCCGTCCGACGCGGGCTGCTGCGGGACCGGTTCGCCGCCGCCGGATCCGCGGCCGCCCTGGTCTCCCGCCCCGCGAACGTCCGCTATCTGGCGGGCGGGGCCCCGCCCGGCGCCGTGCTGCTGCTCGGCCCCGGCGAGGACGTCCTGCTCTGCCCCCGAGCACCGACCGGGGACCCCGCCCACGGACGCCCCGACGAGCAGCTGCGACTGACCGTCCTCCCGGAGGCCGACGGCGACCCGGTCGTCGCGGCGGCCGGCCTCGCCGGCGGCCTGCACACCGACTCCCTGGCGGTCGAGGAACACGACCTGACGGTCTCCCGCCACCGTGCCATGAGTTCCGTCGCCCCACGCCTGCGCCTGCGCGACCTCGGCAGCACCGTGGAGCAGCTGCGCCTGGTGAAGGACGAGGAGGAGATCGCCTGCCTGCGGATCGCCGCGGAGATCACCGACCAGGCCCTCGGTGAACTCCTCGAATCCATCCTGGTGGGGCGTACCGAACGCCATCTCGCCCTGGAGCTGGAGCGCCGGCTGGTGGACCACGGTGCCGACGGGCCGGCGTTCGCCACCTCCGTGGGGACGGGCCCCCACTCGGGGCAGGGCCGCCACCGGCCCACCGACCGCAGGGTCGAGGAAGGCGATTTCCTTTCCGTCTGCCTGGGAGCGAACTACCGCGGATACCGTTGCGAGATCGGCCGGACCTTCGTCATCGGGACCAGTCCCGCGGACTGGCAGATCGAGCTCTACGACCTTGTTTTCGCCGCTCAGCGGGCCGGACGGGAGGCTCTTCTCCCTGGAGCCGCCTACCGCGACGTGGACCGTGCGGCCCGCCATCTGCTGGACTCGGCGGGCCACTCGGACGGCCTCCCGCCCAGCACCGGGCACGGGGTCGGACTCGAAATCGACGAGGACCCGCAGTTCGCACCGACAGCCATGGGTAAACTGGACGCTTGTGTGCCGGTCACCGTCGAACCGGGGGTCCACCTCCCGGGCCGGGGCGGTGTCCGGATCGATGACACGCTCGTCGTGCGCCCCGAGGCGGACGGCGGACCCGAGCTACTCACCATTACGACCAAGGAGCTGCTCGCGCTCTAGGGGATTCCTCGCGGAGACCCCGGCGCGCATCCTTGGCCGTCCACCAGCTTCAGTCCAGGAGATTCCGCAACCGTGGCTTCCACGAACGACCTCAAGAACGGCCTGGTGCTCAAGCTCGACGGAGGCCAGCTCTGGTCCGTCGTCGAGTTCCAGCACGTCAAGCCCGGCAAGGGCCCCGCCTTCGTGCGCACCAAGCTCAAGAACGTGCTCTCCGGCAAGGTCGTCGACAAGACGTTCAACGCCGGCGTGAAGGTCGAAACGGCCACCATCGACCGCCGGGACATGCAGTTCTCGTACATGGACGGCGAGTACTTCGTCTTCATGGACATGAACACGTACGACCAGCTCATGGTCGACCGCAAGGCCGTCGGCGACGCCGCCAACTTCCTGATCGAGGGCTTCACCGCCTCCGTCGCGCAGCACGAGGGCGAGGTGCTCTACGTCGAGCTGCCCGCCGCGGTCGAGCTGACCATCCAGCACACCGACCCGGGTGTCCAGGGCGACCGCTCCACCGGTGGCAGCAAGCCCGCCACCCTGGAGACCGGCTACGAGATCGGTGTCCCGCTCTTCATCAGCACCGGCGAGAAGATCAAGGTCGACACCCGTACGGGCGACTACCTCGGCCGGGTGAACAGCTAACCGTGGCTGCCCGGAACAAGGCCCGCAAGCGCGCCTTCCAGATCCTTTTCGAGGCCGACCAGCGCGGTGAGTCCGTGCAGACGGTCCTCGCGGACTGGGTGCGGCTCTCGCGGACCGACGACCGTCAGCCGCCGGTCGGCGAATTCACGATGGAGCTCGTCGAGGGGTACGCGCAGTACGCGGACCGCATCGACGACCTCATCGTCACCTACGCCGTCGACTGGGAGATCGACCGCATGCCGGTCGTCGACCGGAGCATCCTGCGGCTCGGCGCGTACGAGCTGATCTGGATGGACTCGACCCCGGACGCCGTGGTGATCGACGAGGCGGTCCAGCTCGCCAAGGAGTTCTCCACGGACGACTCCCCGGCTTTCGTGAACGGCCTGCTGGCCCGGTTCAAGGACCTCAAGCCGAATCTCCGCCGGGAGCAGTGATCCTCCCGCGGCGTTGAGCCGAACGAAGGGCCCACGGTCGATGCGAC
>NZ_JBHWZS010000507.1:0-3333 GCF_042728155.1 Streptomyces sp. NPDC060209 | reverse complement strand
TCCTCCCGCTGATCGTCTCCGGCCGCCCGGTCGGCTCCCTCGTCCTCGCCTACGACCAGCCCCGCATCTTCCCGCCCGCCGAACGCGCCCTGTCGCGGACTACTGATGTCGGTGGCTGGGGGCGCGCTGCCGTATGTCTGGCAGGCGGGCGTCCCTACCGGGGCCTTCTGCCCAGGCCGAGGAAGGCCTTTAAGCGGTCGTATGCCCTGCCGAGCACGGTCAGGCGTGCGACCGCGGGGGGACTCCGAGGGGAAACGCATCAGCCCATTCTGATCACGCACCTGTTGGAACGCAGTGTCTTCCCCGACCGGACAGCGGGCACACCGCGTCCACGCCATCCGGCCGGAAATCGATGGCGCTGTCAGTCGTGCTTCTGCTCCGCGGAGTCGCTTCGCCGGTGCATGGTCATCAGCAGCGTGCTTGGCCGCACGGTTGCCAGGGCGACGGGCCATACCTCCTGGTGCGGCGCGAGTTCGAAACGTGCGCGCCGGATGATGGTGGCGATGGCGGTGACCAGCTCTGTGAGGGCGAACCGGTCTCCGATGCACTTGTGCTTGCCTGCCCCGAAGGGGAGGAACGCCCCAGGCGTGAAGGCTTCGGCCTGTGCCTCTTCCAGCCAGCGGTCGGGGTTGAAGGTGAGAGGCTCTGGGAACAGTTCGGGGTCGCGGTGCAGGGCGTGCTGGCAGTAGGCGAGCTCGGTGCCGGCGGGGACCGACCACGGGCCCAGGCGTGTCTGGGTGACGGTACGGCGGGTGACGAGCCACCCGGTGTGGTGCAACCGCAGCGTTTCCCGCACGACGCGGTCGAGGTAGGGCAGGCGGACAAGGTCCTCGAACGCGATGGGCCGGTCCTCAAGGACCGTGCCGAGCTCCTCCAGGACCGCCCGTTCGATGTCGGCGTTGCGGGCGATCTCGTAGAGGGCCCAGGACAGTACGGACGCGGTGGTCTCGGTGCCTGCCACAGCCAGAGTGAGGATCTCTGAACTGATTTGGTGCCCGGTCAGCGGCTGTCCGGTCTCTTCGTCCGTGGCGTGCAGCAGCAGGGACAGCATGTCGCCGGTGTCCTGCCCCGACTTTTGGAGGTCCGCCACGGCCTGGTTGATGGTGGCCCGCACGGCGTCGCGGGCGGCGTTGAACCGGCGGTTGAACGGGAGCGGCAGCCGTTCCACCCAGTCGGGCAACATGACGCGGGCGCCGACGCCGTTCATGACCACCGACAGATCCTCACGCAGCCGGCGGAACGTTGCCTCGTCGAGGCTGCCCGCGAAAATCGTCTTGGCAAGCATGTCGAGGGAGAGCGCGATCATGGCTTCGTGCACGTCGAGTTGCCGGCCGGGGGCCCAGGTGTCGACGGCCGCGTTGGTCTCGGCCCGCATGATGTCGACGTAGTGGGCGATTTCCGGGCGGCCGAAAGCCGGTTGGAGCTGGCGTCGCCTGCGGACGTGGTCCTGGCCCGCCGCCGTGACGACGGAATCGCCGAGCAACTGGCCCATCTTCTCGAAGAAACGGCCCTTGTCGAGGCTGGGTCCGAGATCGACCAGCATGGTGCGGATGAGGTCGGGGTCCTGGACGATCAGTGTGCGGGTGCCGGGCTGGAGAGTGATCTCGACCAGCGGCCCGTAATTGGCGCGCAGTGAGGCGATGAAGCCGAGGTTGTCGCGTATGAGCTGTACCGCGTGACCCAGAAGCGGGATCGAGCCCGCTGCTCTGGGTATGGGGGGAGGCGCTACGAGCGTCACGAGTGCATGCCACCTTTCAAGCCGATCTTGGCGCCTTATGGCTTCCCTGATCGCTCCGGTGGGCAATCCGCCCCGCGGAGTGGTCTACGCCACTCAAAAGGGCGTTTGGTGCTTGCCCCGTGGGGCATCACCTGCCGTTCGCGCAGGCAGCAGGACGGCGACCTCAAGCCGACACTGATCGCAGGACCAGAAGAGTCTCTTCGACCAGAGGGCGAAACAGGTCATTGGCAATGCAGACCTGCCGGGCCCGGACTTGGGTGCGTGGCGTGTCCTCGACGGGCATCTCAGCAGTGCTGTGTGGGGTGGGCAGGCCGGACATGAGGGACGCTCGACGGTGTCGGCGAGCGTGCCGGATCGTGGCTGCCGCCAGGAGAGCCCGGTCGCCCCCAGCAAGGACCAAGGCTCGTAGGCACATGCTCATTGTCCCGGGCTATGTAGTCCCGGGCCCTGGGCCCCGTAACAGGTGGCCGTGAGGTGCCCTTTGGGGCCTGCAACTTGTACGACGGTCATGGGACCTGGCCCTCCTCCCCAGGCGCCTTGTCGGGGACCAGGGCGAGGCTGATGACGTGACGGATGCGGCCATCGCCGGGGCCGTGTCCCGTACGACGGGCGACCAGTGCCTCCAGTTCCTCCACCAGTTCGGTGAACTCCGGGGGGGTCGCCCACACCGCTCCCTGCCGGTAGAGGACGCCCTCGCGCGAGGGGTCGGCGTCGTCGCGTGAGAGGTAGCGGTCGAGGTCGGCCATCATCGCCCCGGTGAACACGGTGAAGGCCTGCCGGTGGTCGTCCTTGGTCATGGCGGCACGGGCTTCGTCGTCGACGAGGGCCTTGTCCTGCCTGACCCGATAGCTGCGTTCGACCGTCCCGCGTACGGGTCTTTCCTGGCCCACTTCCAGGACGCCGGCCTTGGTGAGGGTCGCGACGTGCCGGTACATGCTTGCCGGCGAAACGTCCGGGAGGCGTTCCCGGAGCTGCGCGGTGGTCAGTTCACCGGCGCCGACCAGGGTCCGGAGGATGCGCATCCGGACCGGGTGGAGGAGGAGATTCGCGGTAGCCATGACTTCATGATCTCACATCTGATAACATTCTCGTAGTTGAGAATGAACGTGCGCGAAACGAAAGAGGCGGAGCCTTGCCCAACGTCGACATGACGGTCACCGCGGACGACGGAACCTCGCTGGCCGGCACCCTGACACTGCCGGCCGGTCCGGGACCGCACCCGGCCGTCCTGCTGCTGCACGGCTCCGGCCCACTGGACCGCGACGGCAACACGCCGAAACTCACCATGAATCTGGGACGGCCGGTGGCCGAAACCCTCGCCGCACGGGGGATCGCCACCCTTCGCTACGACCGGCGCGGCGCCGGCGCCAACCTGGGCGACTGGCGGGCGGCCGGCTTCACCGACAACCGCAGGGACGCCGCCGCAGCCCTGCTCGCCCTGGCCGGCCGGTCCGACATCCGCGCCGACGCGGTCGGCGTTGTCGGTCACAGTGAGGGCTCCCTGCACGCCATGGCGCTGGCTGCCCGGACGGACATACGGGCGGTGGTGCTGTTGGCCGGCTTCGCCGGCCTGGGCGAGGAGGCCTTCCGCCGGC
>NZ_JBHWZS010000506.1:0-3402 GCF_042728155.1 Streptomyces sp. NPDC060209 | reverse complement strand
GTGGAAGGTCCGGCCGTCCTGTTCCACGGACGGGGTCGGCGCCGTCAGGGCAGCTGCCGGACGAACGCGACCACGAACAGTGCCCCGGCCGCGGAGCAGACGAGAACCGCCGGCAGGACCCAGCCGGGCCTGCGCTCCCCGCGCAGGGGCGCGGTCAGCCGCTCCTGCAGCCGGGCGACGCCGTACAGCCCGGCGACGGCGGCGAAGGCGCAGGGCGTGGCGACGGCGAAGTGCGCGAGCCAGGCTCCCGCCTTGCCCGGGCCACCCCAGGAATGGTCGTAAGGGCCCTGGTCCACGAGCCCGTAGAACGCCCCGCGGGCCACGGCCAGCAGGAGTACGGCGGCCAGGACCAGGGACAGCGCGCCCAGCAGCACGGTCGCCACGGCGTGCCCGGCGACCCGCACCGCTCCCGGGCGCGGAGCGTCCGGCGCCGCGTCCGCCAGCAGGAGGGAGGGCGCCGACCCGCCGCGGCCCGCGAGGGCCGCCGCGAGCGCGGCCGCGCCGCGGGGGAGCAGGGTGACCGCGTCCCACACGCGTAGTGCGGAACGGCGGGTGGCGCCTGACCGGGCGGGGGGTGTTCGGCGGGTGCTCATGGGCGCGGATGCTAGGAGCGGGTTCGACCGGGCCGCCAGATACCAGGGTGCTGTCCCCACCCCCTACTCCGGTACGGCTCAGCCCTCCCCGCAGAGCCGCATTCCCTTCGGGGTGGCACAGGGCAGGTGGCCGTTGGTCCGCATGATCTCCTCGCCGTAGTTGTCCAGGTAGTTAAGGAAGCCGGCCACCAGGGAGTCGGCGGGCGGCGAACCGTAGGTGTACGCGTACTCGATCTCCCGGTACGGGTAGCTGCTGGTGTCGAGCGTGTCCACGGACGGGGTGGTGCCGTCCATGGCCGTCCGGTGTGCCCCGTCGGGCACCGTGCCGCCCCGCAGCTCGGTGTAGCCGATCGCTCCGTCGAGCTCGGCGACCTCGGCCAGGACCTGTTCCGTGCTGTCGAGTTCGCAGCGGAGCACCGGCGCGTCGGCATAG
This sequence comes from Streptomyces sp. NPDC060209, assembly GCF_042728155.1. NCBI lineage: Bacteria > Bacillati > Actinomycetota > Actinomycetes > Kitasatosporales > Streptomycetaceae > Streptomyces > Streptomyces sp. NPDC060209. Next base: position 2,376 of record NZ_JBHWZS010000506.1, on the reverse strand, counting down.
TCCTTGGTGGTGCAGTCGCGCGAGGACGCGGCGGGCTCGTTGGCGTCGAGGACGCGGCGCTGGAAGACCTCGCGGGTCCCGGAGTTGGCGTCGCGGCTGACGAGGCGGATCTCCAGGTCGGGCCCGCCCTCGATCTCGTTCCAGTTGCGGATGTCGCCTCGGTAGATCCGTCTGATCTGTTCGAGGGAGAGGTCGGTCACCGGCACCGTGTCGTTGATGACGAGGGAGAACAGCGAGATCGCGACCCGCTTCTCGTGCAGGTCGGTGAGAGCGGCGGGTCTGGGGCCGTCGGACAGGGCGATCATGGAGGGCGAGCCGGCGGATCCGGCCTCGGCGCCCGCGGCGTCGAGCTTCCGCACCCCGGCGTTGCTGCCACGGACGTCCAGACGGATCCTGGCGCCGTCGCACTCGTCCTCGTACTTCTGCTTCAGCTCCTCCAGGACCGGCTTGAACGCGGTGGAGCCGGTGACAGTGAGGGTGCCGGTGGCGCAGTCCATCGGGGGCGGGGAGTCGTCCCGTACGACGATGATGCCGGCGAGCGTGACGACGCAGGCGGTGAGCGCCACGGTGATGATCCTCGCCGCGGGGCCGAACAGCGGAGGCTTCTCGTCGGGGCGGGCGGCCTTGTTCCGCGCCACGACACCGTCGCGGATTCCCCCGGTGACCTTGATCGGGCCGCCCACGTGCGAACCGGTGAGCAGGACCAGGAGCTTGAAGTGCTCGTTGCGGTTGAGCGGCACGCGCGGCAGCCGGATGACCGAGCCGTGGTGCCGCAGGCCGGCGGCCGGGGTGAAGTGATCCATCAGATGTTCGGCATCCGGCGAATGGGTCACGGCGATTCCGCGGACCGTCCGCCCGGTGAATTCGGCCGTCAGCCCGTGGAGTTCGCCGCGCCCGGTGTAGTCCTCGTCGCCGATCGACTGCGAGCCGTCGTTCTCGACGCGCAGCAGGACGAGCGTGGCATCGGCCATGTCCGGGGTCTCGTTGAAGAGCCCGAGCCGCACATTGGCCCGGCCCTGACTGACTTCGCTGCCTATGGGGGTGTCCATCTGCACGCGGTAGCCGATGCGCTTGCGGCGGGGTACGCGGCGTTCGTACCAGAGCACGCCCGCCGACGTCGCGACGCCCAGGACGGCGGTGAGGAGGGCGACGACGTTCTCCGGGCTGAACCACTCCATGTTCCTCGCGCTCCCCCGTGGATGAGGTGTGCCGGACGGCGTCACCGTACGGCCGGGGGCCGCGGGGTGGGAGAGCCTCCGGATTCCTTCCGGTGAAGTTCGTCTCGCGTTCAACAAGGCCACGTGGAAACAGAGTTGAGGGCTCTTCGTGGCGGCCGAGTTCTGGTCTAGACCTTGACAGGTCCAGACCATCGACGCTTGAGTTGGCCGTACCCCCCATGGCGGCGCACGCTCGGCGCGGGCGCCGCGACGAAGGAGTGATCACGTGGCCAAACGTGTCATGAGCCTGATCGCCGCGCTGGGCGCGGTCATCGCGACGTTCGTCTTCCTCCCCGCCTCCACGGCATCGGCCGCCGCCTGCGCCCCGGCCTGGAGCGCCTCATCCGTCTACGTCGGCGGAGGATCGGCCTCGTACAACGGGCACAACTGGTCCGCGAAGTGGTGGACCCAGAACGAGCGGCCCGGCGCGGCCGACGTCTGGGCCGACCAGGGCAGCTGCGGGTCCGGCGGTACGGAGGAGCCGAACCCCTCGGGCTTCGTCGTGAGCGAGTCCCAGTTCAACCAGATGTTCCCGAGCCGGAATTCGTTCTACACCTACAGCGGCCTCACCGCGGCGCTGAGCGCCTATCCCGGCTTCGCCAACACCGGCAGTGACACGGTCAAGAAGCAGGAGGCGGCGGCGTTCCTCGCCAACGTCAGCCACGAGACCGGCGGCCTGGTGCACATCGTGGAGCAGAACACGGCGAACTACCCGCACTACTGCGACACCAGCCAGTCGTACGGCTGCCCGGCCGGTCAGGCGGCCTACTACGGCCGCGGCCCGATCCAGCTCAGCTGGAACTTCAACTACAAGGCCGCGGGTGACGCGCTCGGCATCGACCTGCTCGGCAACCCCTGGCAGGTGGAGCAGAACGCGGCCGTGGCCTGGAAGACCGGCCTCTGGTACTGGAACACCCAGTCCGGCCCCGGCACCATGACGCCCCACAACGCCATCGTCAACGGCGCCGGCTTCGGTGAGACCATCCGGTCCATCAACGGCAGCATCGAGTGCAACGGCGGCAACCCGGCCCAGGTGCAGAGCCGCATCGACAAGTACCAGGCGTTCGTCCAGATCCTCGGCACCACCCCCGGCTCGAACCTGAGCTGCTGAACCCGGCCCCACCCCGGGGAGAGGGGGCGCCACGGCATCCGCCGGGGC
>NZ_JBHWZS010000505.1:0-3418 GCF_042728155.1 Streptomyces sp. NPDC060209 | reverse complement strand
CGACGGCTCACCTGCTCAGTCGCCCGCGCTGTCCACGACCGCCGCCCACTCGTCGAGCAGCGCCTGGGCCGAGGCGTCGTCGGGCCCTTCCGCCCACAGGTGGGTGACCGCCTCGGACGGGTCGGGCAGCACCATCACCCAGCGGCCGTCGGTCTCGACCACCCGGACACCGTCGGTGGTGTCCACGCTGCGGTCGCCTGCGGCCTCCACGACGCGGCGCATGACGAGCCCCTTGACCGCCCACGGTGTGGCGAGGTCGCGGCGCAGCACATGGGCCCGCGGGATGCGGGCATCGATCTGGCTGAGGGTGAGCTGTGTCCTGGCCACCAGGCCGATGAGCCTGACGAAGGCCGCCGCACCGTCGAAGACGCTGCTGAACTCGGGGACGATGAAGCCGCCGCGGCCATCACCGCCGAAGATCGTGGTGTCCTCGCGGCCCACGCGGGTCAGGTCGTCGGGCGACGTGGTCGTCCACTCCACCTGCGTTCCGTGGTACGCCGCGACCTGTTCGGCGACGCGGGTGGTCGTCACCGGAAGGGCCACGCGTCCGCTCCTCCGCTCGGCCGCCACGAGGTCGAGCAGGACCAGCAGTGCCCGGTCGTCCTCGATGATGCGGCCCCGCTCGTCCACGAGGGACAGCCGTTCACCGACAGGGTCGAACCGCACGCCGAAGGCTGCCCGCGCGGACGACACGATCTCGCCGAGACGCACCAGCCCTGCCCGCCGGGACTCGGCGGACTCGGTCGGCCGGGACTCGTCGAGGCCCGGGTTGATGGTCAGCGCGTCCACCCCGAGACGTCCGAGCAGGCTGGGCAGGACAAGGCCGGCGCTGCCGTTGGAAGCGTCCACGACCACCTTGAGGCCCGCGTCGGCGATACCTGCCGTGTCGACATTACGGAGAAGGGAACCGGTGTAGGAGTCGAATACGCTCGACGGGAAGTACAGGTCCCCGATCTCTCCGGGGAAGGCCCTGCGGTATTCCTGACGGGCGTAGACCCTGTCCAGCTTCCGCTGCCGCGCCTGGGAGAGATCGGCTCCCCGCTCGTCGAAGAACATGATGTCGACCGAATCCGGCACGCCTGGAGACGTACGGATCATGATGCCGCCGGCGCTGCCCCGCGCGGTCTGCTGACGGGCCACCGGCAGCGGCACGTTCTCCAGGTCCCGTACATCGATGGCGCTCGCCTGCAGGGCCGAGATGACCGCTCTCTTCAGCGCGCGGGCACCACGGGAGTGGTCGCGAGCGGTGGTCACCGTCGCGCCCTTCTTCAGGGTCGTCGCGTAGGCGCCGGCGAGCCGGACGGCGAGCTCCGGCGTGATCTCGACGTTCAGGATCCCGGAGACACCGCGGGCTCCGAAGAGATGTGCCTGGCCGCGCGACTCCCAGATCACCGAGGTGTTGACGAAGGCGCCGGCCTCGATGGTCTTGAACGGGTAGACCCGCACATTTCCCTGAATGATCGATTCTTCGCCGATCAGGCATTCGTCGCCGATCACGGCACCGTCCTCGATGCGGGCGGCCCGCATCACGTCGGTGTTCTTGCCGATCACACAGCCACGCAGGTTGCTGTGCTGGCCGATGTAGACGTTGTCGTTCACGACTGCCCGGTGCAGGAACGCACCGGATTTCACGACGACGTTCGAGCCCACCACCGTATGTTCGCGGATCTCCGCGCCGGCTTCGACCTTGGCGTAGTCACCGATGTACAGCGGCCCCCGGAGTACCGCGTCGGGGTGGACCTCCGCGCCTTCCGCGACCCAGACCCCCGGAGAGATCTCGAAGCCGTCGAGTTCGACGTCGACCTTGCGCTCCAGCACGTCGGCCTGGGCCTTCACGTAGCTTTCGTGCGTGCCCACATCTTCCCAGTAGCCCTCCGCGATGTAGCCGCAGATCAGCTTGCCGTCCTTCATGAGCTGCGGGAACACATCGCCGGACCAGTCCACCGAGGTGTCGGCCTGGACGTAGTCGAAGACCTCGGGCTCCATGACGTAGATGCCGGTGTTCACCGTGTCCGAGAAGACCTGGCCCCAGGTCGGCTTCTCGAGGAAGCGCTCTACTTTTCCTTCCTCGTCCACAATCGTGATCCCGAATTCAAGAGGATTCGGGACCCTGGTCAGGCACACGGTGACGAGTGCGCCCTTCTCCTTGTGGAATGCGATGAGGTCCGTGAGGTCGAAGTCGGTGAGGGCGTCGCCGGAAATCACCAGGAAGGTGTCATCCTTCAGGGCCTCCTCGGCGTTCTTCACGCTTCCCGCGGTACCGAGTGGCTTCTCCTCGTTGGCATAAGTGAGCTCCATCCCGAGCTCCTCGCCGTCGCCGAAGTAATTCTTGACGAGAGAGGCGAGGAACTGGACGGTAACGACGGTCTCGTTGAGCCCATGCCGTTTGAGCAGCCGTAGCACATGCTCCATGATCGGCCGATTGGCCACGGGCAGGAGCGGCTTGGGCATGCTTGAGGTCATGGGGCGAAGGCGAGTGCCTTCACCGCCTGCCATCACGACGGCCTTCATGTCGGAAACGTCCTCCTCGAAGAGACGACGGTCCAGCCGACTTCACCCGTCGGGGCAACACCAAACTTCAGGTGCGGGCCGGCGACTCTGCACGGCGCCACGTCAACGAGCTAATCGGCTGCTTGATCCGCCTTGACCAGACGGCGGACCTGGACCACGTAGAGGATCCCTGCCCACCAATAGAGGGTTGTACCCCATCCAGCGAACGCCCATCCGAAAATGGTGCCTAGCGAAGCCAGCCAACCACTTCCGTCGCTGAGCAGCAACAAGGGGAAGGCGTACATCAGGTTGAAGGTTGCAGCTTTCCCCAGGAAGTTCACCTGGGGAGGCGGATAGCCGTGCCTGCGCAGGATTCCCACCATGACGAGGAGCATGAGCTCACGGGCCAGGAGCGCGGCCGTCAGCCAGAGTGGCAGGATCTCGCGCCAGGTGAGCCCGACGAGCGTCGACAGAATGTAGAGGCGGTCGGCAGCCGGGTCCAGGAGCCGGCCGAGGCTGCTGATCTGGTTCCACCGGCGGGCGAGCTTGCCGTCGAGGTAGTCACTGACACCGCTCAGCATCAGAACCAGCAGGGCCCAGCCATCGCTGTTGGGCCCGCCGAACACGGGGCGAAGAATCAGCCACAGGAAGAGCGGAACGCCGACGAGACGGGCCATGCTGAGGATGTTGGGGATGGTGAGTACTCGGTCCGTCTGAACTCGAGTCTCCTGGACCTCCACCCGGGGGCCTCCTGTGAAGAACGTGCCAATGATGCCCCCTGACCTTACCCTCAGTCTCCGAGCGCCGGTGCACAGGGGTGCGAGAGTGGTCGTGAACGCAGAAAAGCCCCGTGCCACAAGGGCACGGGGCTTTCCCGGAATAATTGTTCGGCGGCGTCCTACTCTCCCACAGGGTCCCCCCTGCAGTA
>NZ_JBHWZS010000504.1:0-3464 GCF_042728155.1 Streptomyces sp. NPDC060209 | reverse complement strand
GGCGGCGCTCGACTCGCTGGGGGCGAGCCAGGTGCGTGAGGTGCACATCGTCGGCAGGCGCGGCCCCTCGGGCGCGAGGTTCACCACCAAGGAGCTGCGCGAGCTCGGCGCGCTCCCCCGGGCGCGGATCGTCGTCGACGGGGCGGAACTCGCGCTCGATCCGGCGTACGCGGCTGTGGCGGAGGGGCCCGGGGTGCCGCTGCCCGCCGTCGTCCGGCGCAATCTGGACGTGCTGCGCGGGTGGGCGGCGGACCCGCCGCCCACCGCGCGCGACGGGGAGCGCCGCATCCGGCTGCGGTTCTTCCTGCGCCCGGTCGAACTGCTGGAGCGGAAGGGCAGGGTCGCGGGGGTCCGGTTCGCGCGGACGGCCCCGGACGGCGCCGGAGGCGTGCAGGACACCGGGGCGTACGAGGACATCGAGGCCCAGCTGGTGCTGCGCGCCGTGGGGTACCGGGGAACGCCCCTGCCCGGCCTGCCCTTCGACCCGGTGCGCGGCACCGTGCCGCATCTGGCGGGCCGCGTGGTCAGGGACGGAACGGCGTCGCCCGGGGAGTACGTCGCCGGGTGGATCAAGCGCGGTCCCACCGGGGTGATCGGCTCGAACAGGTCGTGCGCCAAGGAGACGGTCGCCTCGCTGCTCGAGGACGCGCCGCTGCTCGCCGGCCGGGAGGTGTCCGCCGATCCACTGGGCTCGCTCCGGGATCAGGGGCTGCGGCCGGTGGAGTGGGACGGCTGGCTTTCCATCGAGCGTGCGGAGTCCGCGCTGGGCCGCTCGCTCGGACGCGGGCGGGTGAAGATCCCCGACTGGTCAGGGCTGCTCGACGCGGCCCGGGGCGACCCCCGATAGCTCGGCCGCGGACGCGCCGGCCAGGCCCAGGCGCTCGGCCTGTAGCTCCGCTCCACCGAGAACGCTGTCCAGCAGGCCGGGGAAGAGGACGTCCAGATCCTCCGTCCGTACGCAGCTCAGCTTGGCCGTGCCACGGTAGAACTGGGTGATGACGCCGTTCTCGCGGAGCACCCTGAAGTGGTGGGTGGTGGTGGACTTGGACACCGGGAGATCGAAACGGGAGCAGGCCTGCTCGTCGGTCGCAGCGGCCAGCTGGCGCACGATCCGCAGCCTGATCGGATCGGAGAGCGCGTGGAGCACGCCTTCGACGCGGATCTCCTCGCGCGAGGGGTGGGCGAGCACGCGAGCGGCGTTCGTCGTCACGGTGGCTCCACTTCGTACAGGGGGCTCCATTGTACGAGAGTCGTCGTAGTTTTATCCACGGGCCGCCACCACGAGCCGGACGCGAGGGCTGCCGTCCGGCCTGCGGCCGAACTCCTCCAGAGGCAGCAACCGCACCGTGAATCCGGTCCGCACGAGGTCGTCCACCACACCGGCGAGCGGGAACGTGCGGTAGTACATGACGAAGGGCGGGCGCCACAGCGCGTTGCGCGCCCGCATGGCCAGGTCGAAGCCGAGCAGGGACCAGTAGGCCCGGGATCCCACCGCGGGCGGCGCGCCGACCGGGAAGACGAACAGACCGCCGGGCCGTAGCGCCGCGTACACCTGGTCGAACAGGCCGGGGCGTTCCTCCGGCAGGAAATGACCGAACGCCCCGAAGCTCAGGGCCAGGTCGAAGGCGCCCGCGAACGGCAGGGCCATGGCGTCGGCCCGGACCCAGTCCACCACCGGACCGCCGGCGTTCCCGGCGTGCGCGGCCCGGGCCACGCCGAGCATGCCTGCGCTGAAGTCGACGCCGGTGACCCGCTCCCGGCACAGCCCGCGCAGCACTCCCACGCCCGCTCCGGTACCGCAGCAGACGTCCAGGCCCCGGCCGAACGGCCCGAGGGGCCGCACCTCGTCGGCGACGGCTTCGAGTATCCGGTCCGGGGTCCGGTAGGGCGTCAGGTCGAACTTCGGTGCGAGCAGGTCGTATCCGCGCATCGTCGAGGAGAACGCCTGTACGGCCAGTTCGCGCAGTGTGGGTCCCTGAGGAGTGAACATCGCCGCTCAGCGTACCCACAGACGCGGTGTCACACCGCGTAACCGTACGGTTCGGGCGCCCGGACGTCGCCGCCGAGCGCACGTGCCGCGTTGCGGACGAAGTAGGGGTCACGCAGCAGTTCGCGGCCGAGCAGGACGGCGTCGGCGCTGCCGTCGGCGAGGATCTTCTCGGCCTGCACGGGGTCGGTGATCAGCCCCACCGCGGCCACCGGGAGGCCGGTCTCCTTGCGCACCCGCTCGGCGAACGGAACCTGGTAGCCGGGCTCCACGGCGATCCGCGCCCTCGGTGCCAGCCCCCCGGTCGAGACGTCCAGCAGGTCGACGCCGTGGGCGAGCAGCTCGCGTGCGAAGCGGACGGTGTCGTCGGCGGTCCAGCCCTCGCGAGGGTCGTCGGCGTTCTCCGTCAGCCAGTCGGTGGCGGAGATACGGAAGAACAGCGGGAGCTCCTCGGGCCACACGGCGCGCACGGCGTCCACGACCTCCAGCGCGAAGCGTGTGCGGTTCTCGAAGGAGCCGCCGTAGGCGTCGGTGCGGTGGTTGCTGTGCGGGGACAGGAACTCACCGATCAGATAGCCGTGCGCCCCGTGGATCTCGGCGACCCGGAAGCCCGCGTCGAGCGCCCGGCGGGCGGCGTCGGCGAACTGGCGCACGACCTGCTGGATGTCCTCGGCGCTGAGCTCGGCGGGCACCGTGTGGCCGTCGTCGTAGGCGAGGGGGCTCGGGGCGACGGGCTGCCAGCCCTCGGAGTCGTCGACACCGACCGGGCCGCCACCCAGCCAGGGACGGCCGGTCGAGGCCTTCCGCCCGGCATGCGCGAGCTGGATGCCCGGAACGGTTCCCTGACCGGCGAGGAAGCCGGTGATGCGGCGGAACGCCTCCACCTGGTGGTCGTTCCAGATGCCGAGGTCCGCGGCGCTGATCCGGCCCTCCGGGCTGACCGCTGTGGCTTCGACGAGGACGAGGCCCGTTCCGCCGACCGCGCGGGCGCCGTAGTGGGCGAAGTGCCATTCGTTGGCCGCGCCCGCGTCGGGGCCGGACCCTTCCGCGCTGTACTGGCACATCGGCGCCATCCAGACGCGGTTGGGAATGGTCAGCGACCGCAGGGCGTAGGGCTCGAACAGTGCACTCACAGGGGGCTCCGATTCCTCGGGATGCGACGGGCGGCGCGACGGCCCGGGCGCACCGGGCCGTCACTTCGTACGAGCTTTACCGTACTACGAGATTCACCGTACTACGGCGATCGTCGAAATACGAGGCAGCGGGTACGAGCCCCTCACCTCCCCGGCCGCAGCCGGCGCCGGAGCCGGATGTCGGCATCGGCCTCGTACATCTGGCTCCAGCTGCGTCCGCCTCCCGATTTCCAGGTCACCTGGACGTTCGCCCCGTCCGTCCTGACGGCCTCCACCGTCATGAGCCGGTCCCCGTCCCGTACGTCGCCACGCAGCAGCTCACGCGCCTTGACGGTGACGGGCTC
>NZ_JBHWZS010000503.1:0-3482 GCF_042728155.1 Streptomyces sp. NPDC060209 | reverse complement strand
CCCCGAGGGGTGCGGCCTGCGGTGGTTCTACGACCTGGGCGTCAGTGGAAGAAGTGACGCGTGCCCGTGAAGTACATGGTCACGCCTGCCTTCTCCGCGGCCTCGACGACGAGCTCGTCACGGACCGAGCCGCCCGGCTGGGCGACGGCCTTGATGCCGGCGGCGGTCAGGATCTCCAGCCCGTCCGGGAAGGGGAAGAAGGCGTCGGAGGCGGCGTAGGCGCCGCGTGCCCGCTCCTCGCCGGCCCGCTCGACGGCGAGCTTCGCGGAGTCGACGCGGTTGACCTGGCCCATGCCGACGCCGACCGAGGCGCCGTCCTTGGCGAGGAGGATCGCGTTGGACTTGACCGCGCGGGATGCCTTCCAGGCGAAGGCGAGCTCCTTGAGCTCCTCGGCCGTCAGGGCCTCGCCGGTGGCGAGGGTCCAGTTGGCCGGGTCGTCGCCGTCGGCCTGGAGCCGGTCGGTGACCTGGAGCAGAGCGCCGCCGTCGATCGGCTTGACCTCGACCGTGGAGACCGGGGCGTCGGGGCAGCGCAGCACCCGGATGTTCTTCTTGCGGGCCAGCACCTCGACGGCGCCGTCCTCGTACGCCGGGGCGACGATGACCTCGGTGAAGATCTCCGCGACCTGCTCGGCCATCTCCACGGTCACCGGCCGGTTGACGGCGATGACGCCGCCGAACGCGGACAGCGGGTCGCAGGCGTGCGCGTTGCGGTGCGCCGTCGCGACGTCGTCGGCGATGGCGATGCCGCACGGGTTGGCGTGCTTGATGATCGCGACGCACGGCTCGGCGTGGTCGTAGGCGGCACGTCGGGCGGCGTCGGTGTCCGTGTAGTTGTTGTAGGACATCTCCTTGCCGTGCAGCTGCTGGGCCTCGGCGAGTCCGCCCTCGCCCGAGGTGTAGAGCGCTGCGGGCTGGTGCGGGTTCTCGCCGTAGCGCAGGACGTTCTTGCGCGCGAAGGTCGCACCGGAGAAGTCGGGGAAGCCGGAGTCGTCGGCGGCCGCGTAGCCGTCGGCGAACCAGGCGGCGACGGCCACGTCGTACGCGGCGGTGTGCTGGAAGGCCTCGGCGGCGAGCCGCTTGCGGGCGGTCAGGTCGAAGCCGCCCGCCTTGACCGCTGCGAGGACGTCGCCGTAGCGGTCCGGGCTGGTCACGACAGCCACGGACGGGTGGTTCTTGGCAGCGGCGCGGACCATCGACGGACCGCCGATGTCGATCTGCTCCACGCACTCGTCGTCGGACGCGCCGGAGGCGACGGTCGCCTTGAACGGGTACAGGTTGACGACCACGAGGTCGAACGGCTCCACGCCGAGCTCGGCGAGCTGCTCGCGGTGGGCGTCCAGGCGCAGGTCGGCGAGGATGCCTGCGTGCACCCGGGGGTGCAGCGTCTTGACGCGGCCGTCGAGGCACTCGGGGAAGCCGGTGAGCTCCTCGACCTTGGTGACCGGTACGCCGGCGGCTGCGATCTTTCCGGCGGTGGAACCGGTGGACACCAGCTCGACACCCGCCTCGTGCAGACCGCGGGCGAGGTCTTCGAGCCCCGTCTTGTCGTAGACACTGACCAGGGCGCGGCGGATGGGCTTATTCACCGACATGACCGAGATGAACCTTTCGTCCCTCAATGCGAAAGCCGTCGCGGGCGAGCCGCCCCACGGCTTCGACGAGCAGCTTGCGCTCGACTTCCTTGATGCGTTCGTGGAGGGCGGCTTCGCCCTCCACCGTTTCCTCTTCGGTCACCTCGACCACGCCCTGCGCGATGATCGGACCGGTGTCGACGCCGTCGTCGACGAAGTGGACGGTGCACCCGGTGACCTTCACGCCGTACGCGAGCGCGTCGCGGACGCCGTGAGCACCGGGAAAGCTGGGGAGCAGGGCGGGGTGGGTGTTGACGACGCGGCCGCCGAACTCGGCCAGGAAGCCCTTGCCCACGATCTTCATGAAGCCCGCGGACACGACGAGGTCCGGGCGGTGTGCCGCCACAGCCGCGGTCAGGGCCGCGTCCCACTCGTCACGGCTCGCGTACTCGCCGAGCTTGCACACGAAGGTGGGAAGGCCGGCACGCTCGGCACGTTCGATGCCGACGGTGCCGTAGCGGTCCGCGCCGACGGCGACGATCCGGGCGCCGTAGCCCTCGGGGTCGTCACCGATCGCGTCGAGGAGTGCCTGGAGGTTCGTGCCTGAGCCGGAGACGAGCACGACCACACGGGCCGGAGCGGCGGAGGGGGGCGGGGAGGCCACGGCAGGGCCCTTTCTCGCGTGATGCAGCAGGTACGCGATGTACAGGAGGTGCGTTTGTATGGTCGTACGAAAGAAGCTCGTCCCGCGATACGGGGAACTCTACGAACGGTCCGACCGTCAGCAACGATACCGGCACACCCAGCGGCCCCCACGGGACGGGGGCGCGGCCGGGAGGTAGCGTCAGGGGACAGGGAACCGCCCCCGGGCGGAAATGACGAGATGGGGAAGACGTTCACCACATGCCGGACCGCCTCCGCACCGCCCTTGGCCACCCGCTGCCCGAGCGGGCATCCATGCTGATGCGGGAACGCCAGTCCTCATCGCCGGACTCCTCGTCGGGCTCGGGTTCCCCGTCGGGATCGGGGTCCTCCCAGGGTTCGGGCTCCTCGTCCGGGTCGTCGGGGCCCTCGTCCGGGTCGTCGGGCTCCTCGTCCGGGTCGTCCGACGACAATCCGTTCGCGGCGCCGCCCGAGGACCGGCCCGACCAGCCCTGGCAGCCCCGCCATCCTTCCCACGCGCCGGGAAATCAGGACAACGGCGGGAACGGCGACGGCACCGAGGGACACTCCGACGACCGCCCGGTCTGGGGCAGCCAGTGGAGCGACCGGCAGCCGGGCCGTCAGAGCGGCGGGTTCGGCGGCCGCCCCGGCGGCACCGGCGGGCCGAGCGGCCAGGGCGGTGGCCCCGAAGGAAATCCCGGCGGTCTGCGCTGGGACCCGACCGACCCGGCCCAGCGGCGCGCGCGCTACGCGGTGCTGGGCGGCATGTGGGCGTTCTTCTTCGCCCTCTTCGATTTCCCCGAGATCGCGATGCTCCTCGGCGCTCTCGCCGTGTACTGGTCGATCAGCGCCCTCCGCGGTGGGCCGCGGAAGACGCAGGCGGCCGGCACAGGGCCGGCCGCGGCCGCCGTCACGGACCGTGCGACCACGCCCCCGCTGCCGGGATCCGCGCCCGGCGCCACCCCCGGCACCACTCGGAGCAGCAGCCGGCAGCAGACGACGGCGGCCGTCAGCGGCCTGGTGACGGCGCTGCTGGCCCTGGCGATCGTGGCCACCGGCTACACGGTCCAGTTGGTCTACCGCGACTACTACACGTGCGTGAACGACGCGCTCACCAAGTCCGGCGCCATCGCCTGCAACGAAAAGCTGCCCGACCCGCTGGAGCCCTTCTTCGGCGTGAAGAAGTAGCGCCGCCCGCAGGCGGAACACTCGCTACGGAGCAACTTCCCGGCCGGGTTCCGGATG
>NZ_JBHWZS010000502.1:0-3486 GCF_042728155.1 Streptomyces sp. NPDC060209 | reverse complement strand
GTGCCCGGCAGTCATGCCGGGCACTCACCGTTGTCGTTGTCCTCGCTCCCCCTCCACCTCACCGACTGTTCGGTCACTCCCCGTAGCGGCTAACCCTGCTCGGCAGGGGGAGTGCCGGGACAAAGTAGTCTTGAGCCCATGCCCGAACGCCGTACCGTCGCCCTTGTCACTCTTGGCTGCGCCCGTAACGAGGTGGACTCGGAGGAGCTCGCAGGCCGCTTGGCAGCGGACGGCTGGGATCTCGTCGAGAACGCCACGGACGCGGATGTCGCCGTCGTCAACACCTGTGGGTTCGTCGAGGCCGCCAAGAAGGACTCAGTCGATGCCCTGCTCGAAGCCAACGATCTGAAGGATCACGGCAGAACCCAGGCCGTCGTGGCCGTCGGCTGCATGGCCGAGCGCTACGGCAAGGATCTTGCCGAGGCGCTGCCGGAAGCCGACGGAGTCCTCGGATTCGACGACTACGCCGACATCTCCGACCGTCTGCAGACCATCCTCAACGGAGGCATCCACGCCTCCCACACCCCGCGTGACCGGCGCAAGCTGCTGCCGATCAGCCCGGCCGAGCGGCAGGACGCCGCCGTCGCGCTGCCGGGGCACGCCCAGGAGATCGCGCCGGCCCCCGCCGACCTGCCGGAAGGGGTCGCTCCGGTCTCCGGGCCGCGGGCACCGCTGCGCCGCAGGCTGGGGACCAGCCCGGTCGCCTCGGTGAAGCTCGCCTCCGGCTGCGACCGGCGCTGCACCTTCTGCGCCATCCCCTCCTTCCGGGGCTCCTTCGTCTCCAGGCGCCCCTCGGACGTCCTGGGAGAGACGCGCTGGCTTGCCGAGCAGGGCGTCAAGGAGGTCATGCTCGTCTCCGAGAACAACACCTCGTACGGCAAGGACCTCGGGGACATCAGGCTCCTGGAGACCCTGCTGCCCGAGCTCGCCGACGTCGACGGGATCGAGCGGATCCGCGTCAGCTACCTGCAGCCCGCCGAGATGCGTCCCGGGCTGATCGACGTACTCACCTCCACGCCCAAGGTCGCGCCCTACTTCGACCTCTCCTTCCAGCACTCCGCCCCCGGCGTGCTGCGGGCGATGCGCCGGTTCGGCGACACGGACCGGTTCCTGGAGCTCCTGGACACCATTCGGTCGAAGGCTCCGCAGGCCGGTGCCCGGTCGAACTTCATCGTGGGATTCCCCGGGGAGACCGAGGCCGACCTGGCCGAGCTGGAACGCTTCCTCACCGGCGCGCGCCTGGACGCCATCGGGGTCTTCGGCTACTCCGACGAGGAGGGCACCGAGGCGGTCGGCTACGAGAACAAGCTGGACGCCGACGTCATCGCGGAACGCCTCGCGCACATCTCGCAGCTGGCCGAGGAACTGACCTCGCAGCGAGCCGAGGAGCGGGTCGGCGAAACCCTCCAGGTTCTCGTCGAGTCCGTCGAGTCCGAGGAGGACGGGCCGGTGGCGGTGGGCCGAGCCGCCCACCAGGCTCCGGAAACGGACGGCCAGGTCGTCTTCACCGCACGCGAAGGGCTCGTGCCGGGCCGTATGGTCGAAGCGAAGGCAGTGGGCACCGAGGGAGTGGACCTCGTGGCCGAACACCACGAGCTTGCGGAGGCAGCCAGATGACGGGAGCCCCGGCATCCGCGGCAGGCGGCTCCGGCGCGACGCCGGCGCCCCGCGGCGGCAAGCTGGGCGCGGCGGCCGTCAATCAGGCCGGCCTGTGGAACATCGCGAACATCCTCACGATGGTGCGGCTGCTGCTCGTGCCGGGCTTCGTCATGCTGCTCCTGCACGACGGTGGCTACGACCCGGTCTGGCGGTCGTTCGCCTGGGCGGCCTTCGCCGTCGCGATGATCACCGACGTATTCGACGGCCATCTGGCACGCACGTACAACCTGGTCACCGATTTCGGGAAGATCGCCGACCCGATAGCGGACAAGGCGATCATGGGCGCGGCCCTGATCTGTCTGTCCTCCCTCGGAGATCTGCCCTGGTGGATCACCGGCGTGATCCTCTTCCGCGAGCTCGGCATCACGCTCATGCGTTTCTGGGTGATCCGGCACTCGGTGATCCCCGCCAGCCGGGGCGGGAAGGTGAAGACCCTGGCCCAGGGCATCGCCGTGGGCATGTACGTGCTGGCACTGACGGGGCCCCTGGCCACCATGCGCTTCTGGGTGATGATGGCCGCTGTCGTACTGACGGTCGTCACCGGCCTCGACTACGTGCGCCAGGCAGTCGTGCTGCGCCGCCGCGGACTCGCGGCGGAGCGGGCGGCCGCCATGGAAGCCGTCACGGCGGCGGCGGACGTGGAGGACACCGCCGGGGGGCGGTGCGCCACGAACGATGACATCGGCGGAACGGCCGGGAGCGTCGTGGAGCCGGCGGCCCTCGGGGAACCGGTCGGGGAGCGCGTGGCCGGCGGCAGGGGCGCCGCGGAGGGCGAGCGGTGACGTCCGCGGCGGCCCAGGTGCTGCGGCAGCTTCAGGAGCGCGGTGAGACGCTCGGGGTCGCCGAGTCCCTCACCGGTGGCCTGGTGGCCGCCGAGCTGACCTCCGTACCGGGGGCCTCGCGATGTTTCCGCGGGTCCGTCACGGCCTACGCCACGCCTCTGAAGCGGGATGTGCTGGGCGTCGACGGCGCGCTGCTGGCTGAGCGTGGAGCAGTGGACCCCGCGGTCGCCCAGGCGATGGCCGCCGGCGTGCGCCGGGTCCTGGACGCGGACTGGGGCGTCTCGACCACCGGGGTCGCGGGCCCCGAGCCTCAGGACGGCAAGGCCGTCGGCACCGTCTTCATAGCCGTTTCCGGGCCGGGTGGTGTACAGAAAACCGTCGAGCTGAGGTTGAACGGCGGGCGGGCGGACATCCGTAAGGAGAGTGTGCGGAGCCTGCTCGAGCTGCTCTCCGGCGAACTCGGCGAAAATGCGAGGGCACAGGATACGGAACAGAACGGGGAGAATTGATGTTTGCAGCCCTGAGTGAACACGACATCGCTCCCCGCACGGCCGCAGCGCAAGGCGGTACGGTGGGGCGTGAAGGATGCGGCTACGCGGTCCGAGGAGGGAGCCACCGATGATTCTGCTCCGTCGCCTGCTTGGTGACGTGCTGCGTCGGCAGCGCCAGCGCCAAGGCCGTACTCTGCGCGAAGTCTCCTCGTCCGCCCGAGTCTCGCTCGGCTATCTCTCCGAGGTGGAGCGGGGGCAGAAGGAGGCATCCTCCGAACTGCTCTCCGCCATTTGCGACGCGCTGGACGTACGGATGTCCGAGCTCATGCGTGAAGTGAGCGATGAACTGTCGCTGGCTGAGCTGGCCGAGTCGGCAGCAGCCAGTGATGCGGTGCCTGTACCAGTACGCCCGATGCTCAATTCCGTCTCTGTTGCGTCGGTCGCCGGCGTACCGACGGGACGGGTGACCATCAAGGCGCCCGCGGAAGCGGTGGATGTCGTCGCCGCCTGACCGCACGGTTCGTGGTGAACGAAGCCCCGGCCGACCCCTCACG
>NZ_JBHWZS010000501.1:0-3491 GCF_042728155.1 Streptomyces sp. NPDC060209 | reverse complement strand
CTGTTACACAACCGATGGACAGCCGTGCGTCCGTGTACGGCTGCTCCGCACACCCTCGTGACAAGGCCTCCGTAACGTCACCGGACGTCGGCAACGGGACCACCCGGCCGACGGCGGTACACGGGGTTTCACGGGGACGGAGGCGGTTGGAATGGCGCAGGGAGAGGTGCTCGGATTCGAGGAGTACGTACGGACCAGGCAGGACGCGCTGCTGCGCAGCGCCCGCCGGCTCGTCCCTGATCCGGTGGACGCGCAGGACCTGCTGCAGACCGCTCTGGTCCGCACCCTCGGCCGTTGGGACGGCATCGCCGACAAGTCCCTCGCCGACGCCTATCTGCGCCGCGTCATGATCAACACGCGTACGGAGTGGTGGCGGGCCCGCAAGCTCGACGAGGTCCCCACCGAGCAGCTCCCGGACGCGAGCGTCGACGACGGCGCCGAGCAGCGCGCCGACCGCGCCCTGCTCATGGACGTCCTCGGGGTACTGGCTCCGAAGCAGCGCAGCGTCGTCGTGCTGCGACACTGGGAGCAGATGAGCACGGAGGAGACGGCAGCGGCGCTCGGCATGTCCGCCGGTACGGTGAAGAGCACGCTGCACCGCGCCCTGGCACGTCTGCGCCAGGAGCTGGAGGACCGTGCGGCCAGGAGCCGTGAGGCCGAGGAGACACCGGCGCGGATTCCCACGCAGCGGAACAGGCGTCATGACGAGCGGGGGCGGGAGCGGTGCGCGGCCTGACAGGCAGCAGAGGGGGCACGACGGCCGGCCGCAGGAGACTCGGGGCCGGTCTGGTGGCGGGGAGTTCGGCGGTGGCCGGGCTCGCCGCCTTCGGGCTGTTCTGCGCCGGCTGTTCCACCGGGGGCACGGGTACACGCGACGAGGGCCCGGCAAGCGCCCAGCAGGTCGCCCGGGCCACGCCGTCGAGCACGGTTCCCACCGGTACGGCGAAGCCCGCCCCGCGGGTGAACGCCGTGACACTCGTCAAGAGCGACCCGAAGGTGAGCCGGCAGCTCAAGGCCGACCTGAAGCCCTGTGCCGGTGACGAGTACCCGGTCGACACCTCGTACGGCACGCTCACCGGCGGCTCGGCTGCCGATGTCGTGGTCAACGTGATGACCTGCGGCGATTCGGTGGGGGTCGGTACCTATGTCTACCAGCGGCACGACGACGGTTCGTACGGGAACGTCTTCGCCGCCGAGGTGCCCGCGGTCTACGGCACCATCGACCGGGGCGACCTGGTGGTGACGACACAGGTGTACGGGTCGAAGGACTCGGTCACCTACCCCTCCGGCGAGGACGTCGTCACCTACCGCTGGACCGCCGGCCGCTTCGCCGAGACCGACCGGGTGCACAACGATTTCAACCGGGCCGTCGGCAGCGGGGAGGGCGCCCTTCCCGCACCGCAGACGACGCAGAACTGAGAGCCGCTCGCATGGCCGAGACCCATGTCCTCTTCGTCGAGGACGACGACGTCATCCGCGAGGCCACCCAGCTCGCACTGGAGCGGGTCGGCTTCACGGTCACCGCGGTGCCCGACGGCCTGCTGGGCCTGGAGGCATTCCGCGCGGACCGTCCTGACATCGCGCTGCTGGACGTGATGGTGCCCGGCCTGGACGGCGTAAGCCTGTGCCGGCGCATCCGCGACGAGTCGACCGTGCCCGTGATCATGCTGTCGGCCAGGGCCGACTCGATCGATGTGGTGCTCGGCCTGGAGGCCGGGGCCGACGACTACGTCACCAAGCCCTTCGACGGCGCTGTGCTGGTCGCCCGCATCCGCGCCGTGCTGCGGCGCTTCGGCCACGCCGCCGGTGCGGGCGGGGCACCCGCCGGGGCCGGTGGGACACAGGACGAGGCGAGCGGTGTGCTGGTATTCGGCGACGTGGAGATCGACACCGAGGGCATGGAGGTACTCCGAGGGGGCGCACACGTGGGTCTGACACCCACGGAGATGCGGCTGCTGCTGGAATTCTCCTCGGCGCCCGGCACGGTGCTCTCCCGGGACAAGCTCCTGGAGCGGGTCTGGGACTACGGCTGGGGCGGGGACACCCGCGTCGTCGACGTCCACGTACAGCGGTTGCGCACCAAGATCGGGCAGGACCGGATCGAGACCGTCCGCGGCTTCGGCTACAAGCTGCGCGCATGAGGCGGCTGGCGCTGCGGACCGGAGTCCGCTGGAAGATCAGCATCGCGATCGCCGCCGTCGGCGCGCTCATCGCGCTGGCGCTGAGCCTCGTAGTCCACAACGCCGCCCGCGTCTCGATGCTGGAGAACGCGCGCGAGGTGCAGCTGGAGCGGCTGCTCTTCGCCCAGCGGCTGTACGAGGCGACGAACACGCAGAAGCCGTCGCCGAAATTCGGCGCCAAGATCAACGACCCGTCGCTGCCGACGAGCCTGCGCGGCCAGATCCGGGAGAACCGGCGCGCCACCCATGTCGACGAGTACGCGGACGGGGTGCCCGACGTCTGGGCGGCCGTACCGCTCGCCAACGGCGACGTCCTTTCTCTGCACACCCGGTTCGCCGACCGGAGCGCCACGATCATGGGCGACCTCGACCGGGCCCTGATCATCGGCTCGGTCTCGGTCGTCTTCGGCGGCTGCGCGCTGGGCGTCCTGATCGGCGGCCAGCTGTCCCGGAGACTGCGCAAGGCGGCGGCAGCGGCCGGCAAGGTCGCCCAGGGCAATACGGAGGTACGCGTACGGGAGGCCGTGGGCGGGGTCGTACGGGACGAGACCGACGAGCTGGCCCGGGCCGTGGACGCGCTCACGGACGCGCTGAACGAGCGGATCGAGGCGGAGCGCCGGGTCACCGCCGACATCGCCCATGAGCTGCGCACCCCGGTGACCGGGCTGCTCACGGCGGCCGAGCTGCTGCCCCCGGGCCGTCCCACGGAGCTCGTACGGGACCGGGCGCAGGCGATGCGGACCCTGGTCGAGGACGTCCTGGAGGTGGCCAGGCTGGACAGCGCCTCGGAGCGGGCCGAGCTGCAGGAGCTGCCGCTCGGCGAATTCGTCAGCCGGCGGATCCGGCTGCTGGATCCGGAGATCACGGTGCGGGTGGTGCACGAGTCCTGGGTGTCCACGGACCCACGGCGGCTGGA
This sequence comes from Streptomyces sp. NPDC060209, assembly GCF_042728155.1. Lineage (NCBI taxonomy): Bacteria > Bacillati > Actinomycetota > Actinomycetes > Kitasatosporales > Streptomycetaceae > Streptomyces > Streptomyces sp. NPDC060209. The sequence continues at coordinate 395 of NZ_JBHWZS010000501.1, read as the reverse complement.
ACGCATCCTGGGCAATCTGCTCGGGAACGCCGCCAAGCACGGGGCGGGCCCGGTCGAGGTCACGGTCGAGGGCCGGGTGGTGCGGGTCCGCGATCACGGGCCGGGTTTCCCGGAGGCGCTGCTGCGGGAGGGGCCGAGCCGGTTCCGTACCGGAAGCAGCGACAGGGCCGGGCGCGGCCACGGCCTGGGGCTGACCATCGCAGCGGGGCAGGCGCGGGTCCTGGGGGCCAGGCTGACGTTCCGCAACGCCGGGGGCGCCGACGGCGCGGGCGGGGCGGTCGCCGTGCTGTGGCTGCCTGAACACGCCCCGACGAACACAGGGAGCTTCCCCGTCCTGCGTCCGGCGGGAACGGGCTGAGAGGGAAGCGAGTGGGCCCCGGAGACATCTCGTCTCC
>NZ_JBHWZS010000500.1:0-3524 GCF_042728155.1 Streptomyces sp. NPDC060209 | reverse complement strand
GCGGCAGGGCTATACCTGCGTGCTCGACTACAACTACCACGGCGGCGATTCGACCGGCACGGCCACGTATCGCCAGCGCAAGTACGCCCAGGAGGAAAAGCGCGGCGAGCTCCTGGGCCAGGGCCTGCTGTACTCGTTGTACGGGGCGGCGGGCACGGCCACCACCGTGATCGCCACCCGGTCGCGACGCTAGCGGCGCCCTTATTGTGCGGATGTGGTGCCCACCCCGCCCACCGTCCTGGACGAGAACCCCATGAGTTTCTGATCAATAGGACAATTATTAAGGCAGGATGGCGGCCAGTGAAGCGGGAAAGGTGGCCTTCAGGTCATCCCACTCCCCCTTGCTGACGTGTTGCTGCAGCGCCTTGAGGACGGTGCGTGCCAGTTGCTCGGTGTCGCCTTCGATGGCGTAGGGGAAGCCCTGTCGGACGCGTGTGAAGAATTCCTCCTTGCTCATCTTCAACGGTGTTTCCGAGGGCTTCCACCCCTCGTAGTAGATGCCCCGCAGCAACGTCGGCAGTTGAGCTCCGAATTGCGCGCTCTCGTCGACCGTCAAGCGGTCCCGCAGCGGGTGCAGCACTGCTCGCAGCGCGCCGTAGGACTGCTTCCGGCGGTCTTTGGGCCACCCGTAAGCGTCCTCGATCTCCTTGAGGACGTGATTCGCCTTGTCCACCATGGTGTCGAACGAAGAGAAACCTGTGTCGACCATCTTGTGATCCTTCCGCTACTTTGGGTGGTCGGGCTCGTGGGTCATCGATGGGGTGAGAGGGCGCCGGGTCTGTCGCGCTCTCTTCACTTCCGGTCTCCTTGGTCGTCGGCTGTTATCCGTCGCCGTCGTCGTGTCGGCGGCCTTCGGACGTACCTCCTCCCCCGCCCGAGGCAGAGGGCCGGCCGGCCCGGGCGTAAACGCCGTCGGGGCGACCCTCGGCGCGGGACTCCCTGACCGCTTCGCGCAGTGCCTTCCGGAAGCGGCCGGGTCCCCATGACTTCCCCTCAACGGCCTTCTCGAGCTCTTTGAGCTCAGTCGGGCCGCGCTCTTCAAGGATCTTGACCACCTTCTCGATCTCTTCGTCGAGGGCTCGCTCGGCTGCGGCCGCGGACCGGCTGGTCTTGCCCATGGAGCCGACCATGCCCGGCGAGTAGAACGAACTGCCCGGTCCGGGCCGGTACTTCCGTCCCCCCGTCTCTTCGCGCTCGTGCCTGCGGATCCTCCGGCCGACGATCCGCTCGTCGCGGTGGCGGGCCTTTCTACGGTCTTCCTCCGGTCGGGCGCGGTCACGCTCGGCCTGCGGGGAGGGCTCGTTTCGCCATTCCGCCTCTGCCTCCTCCGCGGTCAGCGGGGTAGCGATGCTCTCGAGGGACTGTCGCTCGGCTCGGACGCCGAAGAACACTTCGACAATTCCTCCCAGGGCCATGGCGGCGGCTCCGATGATGAAACCGAGGGCGACCAGATTCTTGTTGCCGCTGTGGATGAACTGGCCGAACAGCATCGGCCCTGTGATCCCACCGACGGCTGTACCAATGGCGAAGAACAGGGAGATAGACAGCGCCCGGGTCTCCATGGGAAACACCTCGCTGACCGTCAGGTAGGCCGAGCTGGCCCCTGCCGAGGCTACGAAGAAGGTCACCGAGACCAGCAGGAAAAACCACCATGCCGTCAGCGAGTCATTCATCAGCAAGATCGCGATTGCGGCGGCGACGCCCGCTGAGCCCAAATAGGTTCCGGCGATCATCGGCTTCCGGCCAACCGTGTCGAACCAGCGGCCAAGGAGAAGTGGTCCGAGGAAGTTGGCGCCGGCGAAGATGGCCATGAAGTACGGGACGGAGCCCGAGGAGACGTCGAAAAAGCCGCTGAGGATCGTGCCCAGGTCGAAGACGATCGCGTTGTACAGGAACGCTTGGCCGATGAAGAGCGCGAGTCCGAGAATCGCACGGCGCGGGTACCGCCGTACGGCCGTCCGGGCGATCTCCACAAAGGGAATGACATCCCGCTGACGGATGGTAATGGCCTCGGCTGGCTCAGGCAATTCCCTTCCGGTCTCCCGCCGTACCTCTGCCTCGATTCGGTCGACGATGCGCTCGGCTTCCTCCTCGCGGCCATGAATGAACAGCCATCGAGGGCTCTCCGGGACATTGCGACGCACCACCATGATGCCCAGTCCGAGAATGCCGCCGAGACCGAAGGCCAGGCGCCAGCCGAGGTCCATCGCGAAGGCGCCGCTAAGGAGGCCCACCGCGGCCAGGCTGCCGATCGCGGCGCCGACCCAGTAGCTGCCGTTGATGGCCAGATCCACCTGACCACGGTTGCGAGACGGAATAAGCTCATCAATAGCCGAATTGATGGCCGCATACTCCCCACCGATACCCATGCCGGTGATGAATCTGGCGAGGAAGAAGTACCAGGGCGATTGAGAGAACGCGGTCGCCACAGTTGCGAGGACGTAGATTCCCAACGTGATCATGAACAGTTTCTTGCGCCCGAAACGGTCCGTGAGCCTGCCGAAGACGAGAGCACCGAAGCAGGCCCCGGCCACGTAGATAGCGGCCGCAGTTCCGATATCGGCGCTCGTGAGGGCGATGCCACTGCCCTTTTCGGTCATGCGCGCGGCGACGGCCCCCACGACGGTCACCTCGAGGCCATCAAGGATCCAGACCGAACCGAGGCCGATCACGATCCGCCAGTGGAATCGTGACCACGGCAGCCGGTCGAGCCGGGACGGGACCCGGGTAGTGATGGTTTTCATACTTGTCGTGGTGGTCATGATGTTCCTCTAGGCCGGATTGATTTAAGTGCGTTCAGACCTGACGGCACGGCACATCTCGCATACAGTGGCTTCCCATGCGTACCTGCCGCCTTCTCGGTCATCGCTTTCGCTTCTCCAGCGAAGACGAAACAATGCACTGGAAATGCGACCGCGATTGCGGAACAGCGGGCACTAAGCGGTATCCGACAGCCGGGGACGCCCAGAGGTACGCGCGAGCGCTCGACCACGAAGACCGACAGGACCTGGGCCGTAGCGCTCCCCTCGGGCTGTTTCCACTGCGATTGCTGCGCGCTATGCGCCTGCGCAAGCAGAGGTCCGCTTCAGGACCGGCCACAGGGCGTCGACACAAGAACACATAGAGCACGGCGCCCCGGTGGGGGTGGCCGCCAGGAGGCGGCGATCCCGGCAAGGCCGGTCACGTCCGTCTCCTCACCTCAAGTCCAATCGGAACACTGCTGTTGGTCCGTAGGCCGTGAGGAGCGCTGGTCCGGGTGTGGCCGATAGCTGCAAAGCGAGGTGACAATCTCGGACCGCTGCGGAACATTAGATCAACAGATGAGTTGTATGTCCGCATCAGGGAAGCGAACGGGTGTATTCGTCTCGCCCGGTCGGCGCTCACTCGACCGGCAATCCCCCAAGCGGCGCGGACCTTCTGTCTTCGCCAGGCGTCGATGAGCCAGGAGACCCTCGGGTCGGATGCCACCCGGGCCGAACACGTCGGGATCGGCCCGCAGCATGGCGACATCGGCGAGGCAGTCC
>NZ_JBHWZS010000499.1:0-3526 GCF_042728155.1 Streptomyces sp. NPDC060209 | reverse complement strand
GCCCCGGACCGGGGCGCCCCTCCTTCATCGATGGGCCTCTCAGCCAGCCAGCAGCTTCTTCACCGCGGCGGCGACGCGGCCGCCGTCGGCGAGCCCGGCCACCTTCGGGTTGACGATCTTCATGACGGCGCCCATGGCCCGCGGCCCCTCGGCACCCGCGCTCTTCGCCTCCTGGACGGCCTGCCCGACGATCACGTCCAGCTCGTCGTCGGAGAGCTGCTTGGGCAGGTACGCGTCGAGCAGCTCGCCCTCCACCCTCTCGCGCTCGGCCTGCTCCGTCCGGCCGCCCTGCGCGAAGGCCTCGGCCGCCTCGCGGCGCTTCTTCGCCTCCTTGGCGATCACCTTCTGGACCTCGTCGTCGGAGAGCTCGCGCGACGTCTTGCCGCTGACCTCTTCCTTGGTGATCGCGGTCAGGGTGAGCCGGAGGGTGGACGAGGTGAGCTCGTCACGCGCCTTCATGGCCGTGGTGAGGTCTTCCTTGAGCTTGGACTTGAGCGTGGTCATACGGCGATTGTGACAGGTACGGGGCACCTGCCGCCCGCCTGTTTTCGTCCCACCGCACCGTTTCTGCGACGATGGGCCCATGCGCGCACGCTACGGAGTACCCCTGAAAGTCACGGCAGTCGGCGCAGCGGTCGGTGCCGCCGGCCTCGTGTACGCGGCCGGATTCGAGGCACGCTCGTTCCGCCTCCGCCGGATCACGATTCCCGTACTCCCGCACGGGGCACGCCCGTTGCGGGTGCTCCAGGTCTCCGACATCCACATGGTGAGCGGCCAGCGCAAGAAGCGCGCCTGGCTGCAGTCCCTGGCAGGCCTGCGACCGGACTTCGTCGTGAACACCGGCGACAACCTCTCCGACCCGGAGGCAGTGCCGGAGCTGCTCGACGCGCTCGGCCCGCTGATGGAGTTCCCCGGGGTCTACGTATTCGGTTCCAACGACTACTACGGCCCGAAGCTCCGTAACCCGGTCCGCTATCTCCTGGAGAAGACGCAGGGCAAGCACGGACTCAACGGAAACGCACCGGCGGTCGACGTCGTCCACAACCCGTGGGAGCCGATGCGGGACGCCTTCGACGAGGCCGGCTGGCTGAACCTCTCCAACACCCGGGGGCGGATCAAGGCCGACGGACTCGAGATCGCCTTCACCGGCCTGGACGACCCCCACATCAAGCGGGACCGTTACGCCGAGGTCGCCGGCGGCCCCGAGACCGGCGCGGATCTCTCGATCGGCGTCGTCCACGCCCCGTACCTGCGCTCCCTGGACGCCTTCACGGCGGACGGCTACCCCCTGATCCTGGCCGGCCACACCCACGGCGGGCAGCTCTGCATCCCCTTCTACGGCGCCCTGGTCACCAACTGCGACCTGGACACGGACCGGGTGAAGGGCCTCTCCGGCCACACGGTGGGCGAACGACGTTCCTACCTCCACGTCTCGGCGGGCTGCGGAACGAACCGCTACACCCCGGTCCGCTTCGCCTGCCCGCCCGAAGCGACCCTGCTGACGCTGACCCCCCGCGACTGAAACTCCCGCCCGGGCACAAAAACCGGATTTCGCCTCCGGGCGCGGGTGGGCTAAAGTAATCGATGTCGCCGGGACAATCGGTGGACATCGGGGTGTAGCGCAGCTTGGCAGCGCGCTTCGTTCGGGACGAAGAGGTCGTGGGTTCAAATCCCGCCACCCCGACAGCTGAAACACCAGGTCAAGGGCCTGATCCTCTCTGAGGGTCAGGCCCTTCCTGCGTCTTCGGAGGCCGTCTCGGGCCTGCGGCCGTAGGGCCGGAGGGTGACGGGGCGCCCGTGTCCGGTCGGAGACGGCCGCGGCGGAGCCGACCGACGGCGCAGCAGATCAGGAAACGGGAACAGGGGCAGGTACTGAACTCAGTACCTGTCCCTGTCTTCGCGGGTCCGGACTGACGGCCCCGCCCCCTCAGCCCGCCGCGGAGACCGGGCGTGCGGCGTCCCTGTCCGTGGTGCCCTTCACCGACGGCAGACCGGTCAGACCGATGAAGATCAGAGAGAAGACGCCCGCGGCCGCGAAGACGGTGAAGCCCGTGGTGGTCGAGCCGGTGGCGAGGAGCTGGCCGCCCACCCAAGGGCCGAAGACCGCGCCGAAGCGGCCCATACCGGAGGTCCAGCCGACCGCGGTGGCGCGGTTGTCGTCGTCCGAGCGGGCGGCCACCGTGGCGTAGATCATCGCCTGGGCGCTGAAGAGGAAGAGGCCGGTCAGGAAGACGACGACGTAGGTGACGGCCAGCGGCATGTGGACGCTGAGCGTGTAGACGCCTATGGCGGTGGCCCCGAACCAGATCGCGCCGATGCGCGCGCCGCCGAACCGGTCGGTGAGCTTGCCGCCGACGAGCATCCCGACGATGCCGCCGAGGTTGATGACGATGACGAAGCCGAGCGAGGAGCCGAGGTCGTAGCCGGCGGCGCGCATCATCGAGGGCAGCCACTGGGAGACGCCGTAGACCAGCAGGAGTCCGCCGAAGGACGCCAGCCAGAAGAACAGGGTCTGCACCCACAGGCCGCCTCGGAACAGAGCGGCGAGCGCGCTCCAGCGCTCGGTCGTGTCCGGGCGCTTCCCCTCGCGGGCGGGGGCGGGTGCCTCGACGCCGTAGCGGTCGGCGAGTGCCAGGGCCTCTTCGTTCCGCCCCTTGGCCTGCAGGAACGTCAGCGACTCGGGCAGGAACTTGATGGCAAGCGGGACGCCGATGAAGAGCGGGATCACACAGATCCAGAAGGACACACGCCAGTCGCCGGTCCACAGCGCCACGAAGCCTGCCACGATGCCGCCGGCCTGGTGGGCGGTCATCAGGGAGCCGACTATCAGCGCGCCGCGTCCGCGTGGGGCGTACTCGCTGACCAGGGTGATGGCGCTCGGCAGGAGACCTCCGAGGCCGAGCCCTGCCAGGAAGCGGCCGAGGCTGAAGACTCCGAGGCTGCCGGCCACGGCGCAGATGGCGGAGGCCAGCGAGAAGACGGCGGTGGAGACGACGATCGTCTTCTTGCGGCCCGCCCAGTCGCTGATGGTGCCGGAGGACAGGGCGCCGATCAGCATGCCGAAGGTGGCGTACGAGCCGATGTCGCCGGCCTTGCCCGGATCGATGCCGAGCGCCTTGGTCTCCAGCATGTGCGGCAGGACGGAGCCGTAGATGAACATGTCGAGGCCGTCGAAGAGGACGACCAGCCAGCACAGGCCGACGGCCAACAGGGCGAGCCGGCTGCTGCGCACACCGGTAGCGGGAGATGGGGAGGACATCGGGGTATTCCTCTCGTCCGGGACAGCTCTGTCCCTCAAGGAGCTTCGGCAGGGGCGGGTCGGCGCGGCTCGATCGCAGCGGACCCGAGTGTGCCGATGACGTTAAGGAACCCGGGATTTAACGTCAACGCTTTTGTCAACAATCTTAGGAACAATCTGTCCCACCCGTCGCGCCACTGTCGTGCACCCGGGCACAGCGGAGGCGGCGCGGGCACCCGGGGTCGCGCACGTTGGGAAGCAGCCACACTATGACACTAACTGCACATC
>NZ_JBHWZS010000498.1:0-3526 GCF_042728155.1 Streptomyces sp. NPDC060209 | reverse complement strand
TTCCGGGGCCCCGCGGCACGCCGTCAGGCCAGGTCGTCCCTGGTGACCTGCCGGTGCTTCACCAGCCACGCCTCACCGTCGTGCACCAGTACGTCCTGGCACACCGTGCTGCGGTGCACGGCCGGGGAACCGCCGGTCCCGGTGGCGATCACCAGGGCGTAGCACCGGGCCGCGACACTGCCGTCGGGCCGGGGATCCACCGTCAGCATGCCGAGCCAGTGCCGGTGCGTGACGCCCTGTTCCGCGAGCGCCGCACGGGCTTTGGCGCTGCTCGCGGCGAGCTCCGTACGCCCGTCCGCACGGTCGTGGCCGCCGTGCAGGAGGAAGGCGCCGTCCTCGGTGAACGTCTGCGCCCAGTCGTCGGTCCGCCCGTCGTCGAGGGCCTGCATCTGCCGTGCGTAGAAGTGGGAGATCTCGCCGTGGAGCCGGGCGATGTCGGGCTGGACCGAGTCGAGCGGTGCGGTGCCGGTGTGCGGCATCGGACCTCCTTCGCGCTGTAGGGGCCACCAGCGTGCGCGGCCCGCCTGGAAGGCGGCTGGAGCCCCGCTGGAACGCGGGCCGCTCAGCCGGTGCCGCTGCCGTCCACCGGGAGGGAGGTCTCGTACAACCGCAGCAGGAGCGACATGAACTGCTCCCGCTCCTGCGGTGAGAACGGCGCCAGCAGTTCCTGCTCCAGCTCCGCCAGCGCGGCGGTCACCTGCGGCCAGGTGCTCCGGCCGAGCGGGGTCAGCCACACCCGGCTGCGCCGGGCGTCCTGCTCGTCCGGGGTGCGGTGCACCATCCCGGCCGCTTCCATGCGCTTCACGGCCTGGGTCGCCGTGGGGGCCTCGACCCGGACCCGCCGGGCGAGGTCTCCGACCGTGCTCCCGTCCGCCTCCCAGAGGCAGCGCATGAAGAACTGCTGGCCGACGTGGAGCCCGAAGTCGGCGAGCAGCCGTTCGGAACGAAGGCGCGTGGAACGCCCGGCGAGAGCGAACAGGGTGCTGAAGTCCCCCAGGGACACGGCGGGCTGGGCGGCCATGCAGGTGTGACCTTCGCGGGTTGCGGGCGGCATACCGGGCGTGTCCACGACACGACGTCCGGACGCCCCCGGTCATGATACGCGGCCCTCCCTCCGCGGCCCGGCCCCGGCTCCACCGGTTCCCAAGTCCCCCTCCAGCGCCGCCGCCAAGGATGATCCACGTCTCCCGGTCCTCCACGGGTGATGCGTCACGCCACCGGCCGAGTACGGGAAAGGGTCGATTCGATGGACAGCGCACAGCGTGCGACGGGTGCCGCGCAGCACGCGGCAGAACCCTCGCAGAACGTACCGGACCGCTGGAAACCACCTGTTCTCGCCGGAGACGGATCCGGCCATTCCCTGGGCGTGCCCAGGTGAGCCGCCGGGTCGCCGTCACCGGAATCGGCGTGGTCGCGCCGGGCGGCAACGGGACGAAGGAGTTCTGGTCACTGATCACTTCCGGCCGGACCGCGACCGGCCCCCTGACGGCTTTCGACGCGACCCCCTACCGTTCGCGCATCGCCGCCCAGTGCGCCTTCGATCCCCTGGCCGCAGGCTTCTCCCCGCGGGAGGTCCGGAGACTGGACCGCGCCGCCCAGTTCGCCGTGGTGTGCACACGCGAGGCGCTCGCGGACGCCGGCTTCGCCTCCGGTCCTCCCCCGGTCCCGGAGCGGACCGGTGTGTCCATGGGCACCGCCGTCGGCTGCACGACGAGCCTGGAGAACGAGTACGCCGTCGTCAGCGACGGCGGCCGCGACTGGCTCGTCGACCACCGGCACGCCGTACCGCACCTGGTGGACTACCTGGTGCCCAGCAGCCTGGCCCGCGAGGTGGCGTGGGCGGCCGACGCCCTGGGTCCGGCCGCGGTGATCTCCGCCGGCTGCACCTCCGGGCTGGACGCCGTCGGACATGCCTGCGAACTCATCCGTGAGGGCACGGCGGACGTCATGCTCACCGGCGGTACGGACGCACCGATATCGCCGATCACCGTGGCATCCTTCGACGCCATCCGCGCGACCTCCGCGCGCAACGACGACCCGGCCACCGCTTCCCGGCCGTTCGACCGCACCCGGGACGGCTTCGTCCTGGGCGAGGGGGCCGCCGTGCTGGTGCTGGAGGAGTGGTCCCACGCCAGGAACCGGGGCGCGCACATCTACGCGGAGATCGGCGGCCACGCCTCCCGCAGCAACGCCTTCCACATGACGGGACTGCGTCCGGACGGCCGGGAGATGGCGGAGGCGATCACCCGGGCGCTCGACGAGGCCCGGCTGGACCCGACCGCCGTGGACTACGTCAACGCGCACGGCTCCGGCACCCGGCAGAACGACCGGCACGAGTCGGCCGCCTTCCTGCGTGCCCTCGGCGAGCACGCCAGGGGCATTCCCGTCAGCTCCATCAAATCGATGATCGGCCACTCACTCGGGGCGATCGGGGCCATCGAGATCGCCGCCTGTGCCCTGGCCCTGGAGCACGGAGTGGTACCGCCCACCGCCAACCTCCACGAGCCGGACCCCGAGTGCCCGCTGGACTACGTACCGGTCACCGCCAGGGAGCAGCGCCTGGACGCCGTCCTCACGGTGGGCAGCGGTTTCGGCGGCTTCCAGAGCGCCATGGTGCTCACCCGGCCCGAAGGGACACGCAGATGACCGTCCACGCCCGCCCGGCCGGATCCGCGGCCCCCGACTCCGCCGGCATCCGGCGGGACACCGCACTCGTCACCGGCCTCGACGTGCGGGCGGCCAACGGCAGCGGCACCGAGGCGTTCTGGCAGAGCCTCCTCGAAGGACGCGGCGGCATCGGCCCGATCACCCGCTTCGACGCCTCCGGCTACCCGAGCCGGCTGGGCGGCGAGGTCGCCGACGATCCCGCCGCGGCACTGCCCGGCCGCCTGCTGCCGCAGACCGATCGCGTCACCCGACTCGCCCTTGCATCCGCCGCCCAGGTGCTGCGGGACTCGGGCCTGGACCCGGCCGAGGCAACGGAGTACGGAGTCGGGGTGGTCACGGCCAACTCCGCCGGCGGGTTCGAATTCGGCCAGCGGGAGCTGGAGAACCTGTGGGCGAAGGGGCCCAGGTACGTCAGCGCCTACCAGTCCTTCGCCTGGTTCTACGCCGTCAACACCGGCCAGATCTCGATCCGGCACGGCCTGCGCGGCCCCAGCGGTGTCCTGGTCTCCGGCCAGGCCGGCGGACTGGACGCGGTGGGTCACGCACGCCGCATGCTCCGCAAGGGGACCCCGGCGGTCCTCACCGGGGCGATGGAGTCGGCGCTGTGCCCGTGGGGGCACGTGGCGGAACTGACCGGCGCCCGGCTGAGCACCGCCGACAACGCCGAGGACGCCTGTCTGCCGTTCGGGGAGCGTGCCGCCGGGCATGTCGTCGCGGAAGGCGGTGCTCTGCTGATGCTGGAGAGCGCGACCGCGGCGGACGCCCGGGGCGGAACGCGCCCCTACGGCGAAGTGGCGGGCTACGCGGCCTGCTTCGACCCGCCGCCAGGCTCGGGTCGGCCCGGCGGCCCCGCCCGGGC
>NZ_JBHWZS010000497.1:0-3551 GCF_042728155.1 Streptomyces sp. NPDC060209 | reverse complement strand
GTTACGGACGGCGGGGTCGGTGCAAGGCGGCCGCGAACGGGCACCTCGTATTGGCTCAGGTGCTACCTCGGCTTCCTCGCCGAGCTCCTGCTGGCCGAGTGCGATGACCGGGCCCGCCGACGTTCCGAACGGCGGATCAAGGCCGCCGGGTTCCCCCCTGACAAGGCACTTCGCAAGTTCGACTTCGATGCCAACCCGAACATCGACACGGCCGTGATCCACACCCTCGCTACGTGTGAATGGATCAAGAAGGGCCTGCCCCTCTGCCTGATCGGCGATTCGGGCACCGGCAAGTCCCACCTGCTGATCGCGCTGGCATCGAGGCCGCGATGGCCGGCTACCGAGCCAAGTACGTGTTGGCGACGAAGCCGGTCAAGGAGCTCGTCGAAGCCGCCGACGAGAAGCAGTTGACCAAGGCCATCGCCCGCTACGGCCGGGTCGATCTTTTCTGCATCGACGAGCGCGGTTACATGGAACTCGACCGCCGCGGCGCCGAACCTCTCTTCCACGTTCTGACCGAGCGGGAGGAAAAGAACAGGGTGGCGATCGCCTCGAACGAATCCTTCTCTGGCTGGACAAAGACGATCACCGACCCGCGTCTTGCGCGGCCATCGTCGACCGACTCACCTTCGGCGGCAACATCATCGAGACCGGCACCGACTCCTGCAGGCTCGCCACCACCGCGCCCGCGCCGAACAGCAGGCAGCTGGCTGAACCTGCCTCATCGGCCGGCAGGGGCCTCGATCCGCTTGTCAGACGTGTGGGGCAGGATGGCGCCATGGCACGGAAGATCTTGCCCCCGTCGGAGTCCTGGCGCCTGATCGACGCCTGGCTGGAGACGCACGTGGCCGCCGATTTCACGCTCCTCAATCCACCGGCGACATCGGACGAGATCCGGCACGCGGAACGGATCCTCGGCACGTCGATGCCCGGTGATCTCGCTGAGTCTCTGCAATGCCACAACGGTGTGAGCACCTGGACATCCATCCTGCCGGAGCAGTCCCCGCTTGCAGTGGGCGGCATCGTGGAACATTGGCAGACCTGCATGACCGTCGCGGCGGAGAACGAGGGCCTGACCGCTCGCCCCTGGGAAGACGAGCCTTGGTGGCACCCGCTCTGGGTTCCCTGGGCTGAGAGTGCCGATGGCGCGACGCAGGTGATCGACCTGCGTCCTGGCCCAGAGGCCCGGCGTCTCGGCTGGGCAGGCCACAGCGGTGGCGGCGACTTCATCGATTCCTGGCCTGACCTGGCGAGCCTTCTCCACGCAGTCGCGCAAGCACTGCATGAAGGCGGAGACGTCCGCGGACTGCACCCCTACCTCACTGCGGAAGGTGTCATGTGGTGGGACGAAGAGGGTTGCTTCGAGCTGAACGGTCACCCGCTGAGGGCCGCCCCAGTCGGGCTGCCCTAAAGCGTGTTGCAGAAGAAGATCAGGGGTCGATTCCGGCCATGATCTGCGCTCGCGAGCGATTCGCTATGCCCTGCTTTTTGCTGCCGCTCACCCTGGTTCGTTCTTGCGGCTGGGCTCCTGCGTGATCTTTGCGAGCGTTCTGCAACACGCTTCGCGAACCACCGAGCGTTCCTACTTCTCACGAATATTCCCAAGGCGCCTGAACCGTCATCGTTCTCAGAACGCATCGACAACCGTTCTGCCGCCAGGGCGCTCCGAACATCAAGGGCCTGGGCAAGCTCCGCTACGTCGTCGAGGAGACCTTCGCCCTGCTCCATCAGTTCAAACGCCTCGCCGTGCGTCGGGAACGACGCGTCGAACTCCACGATGCCTTCTTGTTCGTTGGCCTGCAGCCTGATCTGCTGGCGGCGTCTGACGAGAGCCACCTCCTGATCGCTAAGACTTGGGCGAGCGCGAGCCGTACGCAGGCCCGAAGACCACGAGCAGCACCAGGTCTTCGGCCACTTCTGTGAATCGATGCTCTTCACCGGCCGGCACGAAGATCACCGTCCCGGGACTCACCTCGTCCGTTCGGCCTGGTGTCTCGATCTTGGCGCGTCCGGCTGTGACGACATAGATCTCATCTTCGGTGTGCGGGCTCTGGGCATCACGCCCGCCGACCGGGATGCAGTACGTTCCCACCGACAGATCCGACGTCCGCAGCTGCTCGATCCAGTCATTGCCCGCATCGCCGGGGTGCGTCCACGCGCCTGCGCCCTTGATGATCTCCATGGCGGGACCCTAACGCTGGGTGCGGGGAGCGCAACACCCGTGATTCTGTTACAGGCTTTATGGGCGTGTGAGCCGTTTCGGCGGGGGTAGTCGCTGACTCGCCTACGGGGGACGCAGGGCGACGGATACGAGGAGGGGAAGGTTCGCCGGGTTGAGTGCGCTGAGCCGTGCTGCGGCGGACGAGGAGGCGGGCATGACTCGGAGGCCGTCGATGGACGAGGCCGTGGGACTGCTTGAGGGCGAACTGGGGCTCGGGCGGCGGGCGCTTGCCGACCTGGACGCGGCAGAGGCCTGGCTTGCCTTTCTCTGTTTCGGTAAACGGCTGTTCGACGTTCCGGACACACCCGATGCTGATGGCCTTCTGGTCCAGTACGGGACCTACTCGTTTGACGGTCCTCCGACGTTCACGCTGGACCTTGCCCGACAGTTCGAGGTCGTCGACAGCGACGGCGATCACGACCACTACGTGCAGGTCCACTGCGAGCTTCGATACGGACTCGCGCCCGCCTTGCAGGCTCTGGGAAGCTTCGACTCGTGGTTCTTCCACGACGGCGGAGACGATCTCGACGAGTGGGCCGAGGGGGTGAGCGAGCGAGCAGTCTGGACAACGATCCGCACACTCAGGCCCGTCGAGATCAAGGTGTACCAGGAGCAGGTGTAGTCGCTCGGGCAGTCGGTGTGATGGGGCCCCCGCCCCAGCGAACCGGCCACGGGGTCAACGAACGGAGAGCGGATGTCGGTCGACCTCCTCGGCTTCCTCGGCGTGGTGATGGTGGCGTACGTAGTACCCGGACCTGACTTTCTCGTGGTGGTCAGGTCGGCGACCGAACATCCGTCGAAGGGGCGTGCCGCGGCGCTGGGTGCTCAGGCCGGGCTGTGCTTGCACATGCTCGCTGCCGTCGTCGGGCTGTCGGTGATCGCCGCCCGCTCACCCATGGTCTACAACGCCATCAAGCTGCTCGGTGCGGCCTACCTGGTCTATCTGGGAGTTCGGGCAGTGCTGGCCGCGCGACGGGCCGGCCGGGAGGCGACCGTCAGTCCAGAGGACGGCTCTGCGCCGGAGGACTCGGCAGAGGACGGTCCTGCCCGAGGCCGGTGGCGCTCCGGCTTCACTCAGGGCTTCCTCACCAACGTGCTCAACCCGAAGGCGGCGCTGTTCTTCCTCAGCATCCTTCCGCAGTTCGTCGACGACGGTGGCTCCACGGCCCGGCAGATCTTCGTCCTCGGTGTCCTGGACGTTCTCATCGGCATTGTCTACTGGTTCGCCCTCGTCGCCGTCGCCGTGCGTCTTCGGACGTTGCTCTCCCGTCCGACAGTCCGCCGGCGCTGGGAGCTGACGACCGGCTGGTTGTTCATCGCCATCGGCCTC
>NZ_JBHWZS010000496.1:0-3561 GCF_042728155.1 Streptomyces sp. NPDC060209 | reverse complement strand
GTCCCGGGACAGGACCAACTGGTGTGCTACTGCGGAAGACTCGCAGGTCCAGTGGCCCAGGACGTGTTCGGCCGGTCGGCGAGCCGGTAGGTCAACGACCCCCCTCGTGTGACGAGTCGGGCGTCCGTCCAGGACCTGTCACTCGCCCGTCCGTCGACCTTCACCGCGTCGATGTACGGATGTGTCGCATCGGCCTGCGGGGCGCTGATGCGGATGTCGCCGCCCCGCGATCGGTTCAGCACTGCGGACGGGAAGAGCGGCGCCCCCAGCAGCATGGTGGCGCTGCCCGGCGTCTGCGGATAGAGGCCGAGGGCCGAGAAGACGTACCAGGCCGACATCGTGCCGAGGTCGTCATTCCCGGGCAGGCCGCGCGGGCCGGTCCCGTAGACCGTGTTCACGATCTCGCGTACGGTCTCCTGGGTCTTCCACGGCTGACCCAGCGCGTTGTAGAGCCAAGGGGCGTGGATTCCGGGCTCGTTGGTGGGGTCGTAGCGCAGCGCGTCGCCGCCCTTGACCGACCAGGAGCCGTCCGCCTTGTGGAAGAAGGCGTCCAGCCGCTCCGCCGCGGTCTCCCGGCCGCCCATGGCGTCGGCCAGGCCCTGCACGTCCTGCGGGACCATCCAGGTATAGGTGGCGCTCGTTCCCTGCGCGAAGCCCTTGTCGCTGCCGGGGCTGAAGGGGGTCACCCAGGAGCCGTCGAGGTTGCGTGCCTGGATGTAGCCGGTGGTCCCGGCGCCGTCGCCGGCCTCGGAGTTGAACACGTTGCGCCACCAGAGGCCGCGCTCCTCGAAAGCGTCCGCCTCCTCGTCGCGTCCGAGCAGCCGCGCCCAGCGGCCGAGCGCCGCGTCGGCGACCGCGTCCTCCAGGGTCTCGGCGGCACCTCCCCAGCAGTGGCAGACGTCCTGGGCCGCGTAGTGGGATTCCAGGTACTGGGCGAGGTTGGGCCGCTGACCGGTGCACTGGCCGGGGCATCCCGCGTCGGAGAAGCCGTCCGGGTGGGGCACCGTGGCCTGGCGGGCCAGGGATTCGAAGGCGCCCTCGTAGTCGAAGTTGCGTACGCCCATCGCGTAGAACGTGGCGAGAGTGGCGGCGGTGGGATCGCCCGTCATCACGTGCGTGGCGCCGTTCACGTGCACCCAGCGGTCCCAGACGCCGCCGTTCTGCCGGGCGAAGTTGTACAGCGACTGGGCGAAGTCCCCGGCGATCTTCGGTTTGAGCAGGGCGAGGAGCTGGATCTGGGCGCGGTACTGGTCCCAGCCGGAGAAGTTGCTGTACTGCGCCTTCTGACCGCGTGTCACGCGGTGCGGCTTCCCGTCCATGCCGGGGTAGCGGCCGTCGGTGTCGCTGATCAGATTCGGCTGCATCAGCGAGTGGTACAGCGCCGTGTAGAACGAGGTGCGCTGCGCGTCGCTGCCTCCGCCGACACTTACGGAGGTGAGCTCGCGGTCCCAGGCGGCGGATCCCGCGCGGGCCACGTCGTCGACGCTCGCCCTCGGCGCGATCTCCTTGCGGAGGTTGGCCTCGGCGCCCGCCTGGCTCACGTAGGAGATCCCGATCCGCATGCGTACGTCGTCGTCGGCCGCGGTGTCGAAACCGACCCAGCCTCCGGATCCCCGTCCGGCTCGATCCGCCCCGGTCGCGTATCCCTCACCTCCGCTTCCGCTGGTGGCGCCCGGCGTGAGGGTGCCGTCACGCCAGGTGCCCGTGGAAGCGAAGTCACGGTCGAAGGACGCGCTGAAGTAGAGCCGGTAGTAGCTCTTGCGGTTGTTGGTACCACCGTTGGCGCGCCGGCCGCAGAACGCCCCGGTGAGCACCGAACCGGTCACCTTGCGGTGCGCGGTGTCGATCTCGATCTCGGCGTCCTCGCTGCCGTTGAGGGAGTTGGACACACGGAAGAGCAGGTTGGCGGGCTTGTCCGCCGGGAAGCTGAAGTCGGCTACGCCCGCACGCTCGCTCACGGCCAGGTCGGCGGTGGCGCCGGAGTCCAGCCCGACGGTGTAACGGCCGGGCACGGCACGCTCGTTGTCGTGCGAGAAGCCGGAGGCGTAGACCGCGTCCTTGGTGTCCGCGGACGGCGAGGAGGTGACATCGCCGACGAACGGCATGATCGGCACGTCACCCGCGGCGCCCGGGTTGCACCCGGCACCGTTGACATGGGTGAGGCTCAGCCCGCGCATGCGGGTCACCCCGTACTCGTAGCCGTTGGCCGCCCCGGTGCTCGTCTGGTCGCCCGTGGTGCTGGTCGGCGACCAGGCGATCATGCCGTACGGGCGGACCGCGCCGGGATAGGTGTTGCCGCCGTTCGCCGTACCGATCATCGGGTCCACATAGGCGGTGGGACGCGCGACGAGCGCGTCGGCCTGGGCGGCCGGCGGCATGACGGCGCCTGCGAGCGCGCCGGTGACGACGATCGCGGCGGCCCGTGCGGCGAGACGCCGGGCCGCGGACGGTCTGGAGGGCATGTTCTCGGATACCTCCGGCAGAGATGGACAACGTTGTCAACACCGCTTGGTACACGGCGCGGACAGGTTGATCGATTCGCCGCCGAGCGTAGATCCCCACGGCGTGCGAGGGAATGCCACGGACGGACCCGACCGGTGAACGAGTGGTGAACGGGCACCCGGACCCTGGGCTCTGACACGATGAAGGGCGCCCGGGGGGCGCACCGAGCCGCAGCAGAGGAGCACCGTGATCCGCTGGACGTACGCCTTCATCGACCGCCCGACGGCGACAGCCGACCGCGCCGCCACCTTCTGGAACGCGGTCACCGGCACCCGCGTCTCCGCGCCGTGGGGCGAACGGGGCGAGTTCACGACGCTGCTCACCGACGGGGCCGACGCCTGCCTGGCGGTCCAGGCCGTCGGCGGGCCGGGCGGCGCACACCCGGACTTCTCGGTCGAGGACCCGCCCGCCTTCACCGCGCGGGCGACCGAGCTGGGTGCCGTGGTGGATGCCCGGCACCCCGAGCTGACGGTACTCCGCTCCCCCGGCGGCCAGCCGTTCTGCGTGGCGCCCTGGCGGGGTCAGGTGACCCGGCCGGCGGTCCTCACCGATCCCGGCGGTACCGCGAGCCGGCCGGACCAGATCTGCCTCGACGTGTCACCGGCGGCGTTCGGGGCCGAGGTCGATTTCTGGACGGCACTGACAGGCTGGGACTCCCGTCCCGGCGCCCACCAGGAGTTCCACGTTCTCCGCCCGCTCCGGGACCTGCCCGTCCGCCTGCTGCTCCAGCGCCTGGAGGAGCCGCGCCCCGCCTCGGCACATCTGGACGTGGCCTGCTCGGACCTCGTCGCCGGCCGGGCCCTGCACGAACGGCACGGCGCCGAGTTCGTACGCGACGGAGACGGGTGGACGGTGATGCGGGACCCGTCGGGCGGCATCTACTGCCTCACGGGCCGGGATCCCGTGACGGGCGAGTAGGGGCGGCCTCCCGCCGGCTCACGCGATCGGCGTTCCCTGGCCGCAGCACGCCTGGGGTCTTTCGTTTGGATCAGGCCGGATCAGTGAGCGGGGTCCGGTGCCGTGGATCGCAAGGCGAAGGAGGGAGGCACGGCGGAGCCA
>NZ_JBHWZS010000495.1:0-3580 GCF_042728155.1 Streptomyces sp. NPDC060209 | reverse complement strand
GTCCAGTGGACTGCGGGCCCCACCCGTGAAACCGCGGCGCACTACGCCGCCGCCCGGCTCAGCCGGATCCGACGAACAGGACCAGCAGCAGCCACACGACCGGCGCGCTCGGCAGGAGCGAGTCGAGCCGGTCCATGATGCCGCCGTGACCGGGCAGCAGCGTGCCCATGTCCTTGATCCCGAGGTCCCGCTTGATCATGGACTCGCCCAGGTCCCCCAGCGTGGCGCTGGCGGCGACGGCGAGACCCATCAGCAGGCCCTGCCACCAGCTCCCGTCGTCGATCAGGAACTCCATGCACAGGGCACCGGCCACCATCGCGAAGCCGACCGCGCCGAACAGACCCTCGCGGGTCTTCCCGGGGCTGATGCGGGGTGCCAGCTTGTGCGTGCCGAAGCGCCAGCCGACGGCGTACGCGCCGGTGTCGCTGACCACGGTCAGCAGGAGGAAGGTCAGGACGCGCCACGCACCGTCGTCCGCGGTGAGCATCATCGCGACGAACGTGGCCAGGAACGGCACGTAGAACACGGCGAAGACACCCGCCGTGACGTCCTTGAGGTAGCCCTCGGGAGGTTCCGTCATCCGCCACACGAGCACCGCGAGGGCCGTGAGCGCCATGGCGACCCAGGCACCCTCCGCCTCCCGCACATAGCCGGCGACCACCATCGCGGCGCCGCCGACGGCGAGCGGCACGAGGGGGGCGTTGATGCCCTTGCGCTCCTTCAGGCGGGAGGTGAGCTCCCAGAGACCGACCACGACCGCCAGGACGACCACGCCGACGAAGACGGCCTTCACGATGAAGAGGGAGCCGACGACGAGGGCACCGAGACCGACACCGACCCCTATGGCGGCGCGGAGGTCACGCCCCGCACGCTTCTTGTGCGGAGGGGACGGCATCGGGGTGGACATGGGCTCCTGCGGCTTCTCGTCACGGAACAGGGGGCCGCTGACGCGCGCGGCGTCCCCGCTCCGGTCGTCGCGGTCGTCAGCGTCTCTACCTGCGTCGGGAGCGTCCGGCACGATGGGCATGGGCCGAGTCTGCTGGGCGCCGTGCACATCGTATGCAGGACCCGCCGGAGCGGCCCCCATCTCGGGCGCGCTCCAGTAACCGGCTCCCTGCGGGGCGCCCCAGGAAGAGTCGTTCATCAGACTTCGAGCAGCTCGGCTTCCTTGTGCTTGAGCAGCTCGTCCACCTGCGCGACGTACTTCGCGGTGGTGTCGTCGAGCTCCTTCTCCGCGCGGCGGACCTCGTCCTCGCCGGACTCCTTGTCCTTGACGAGCTTGTCGAGCGACTCCTTGGCCTTGCGGCGGATGGAGCGGATCGAGATCTTGGAGTCCTCGGCCTTGGTCTTGGCGACCTTGATGTACTCCTTGCGACGGTCCTGCGTGAGCTCGGGGAACGTCACACGGATGATGTTGCCGTCGTTGCTCGGGTTGACGCCGAGGTCGGAGTCACGGATCGCCTGCTCGATGTTGCGCAGTGCGGTCTTGTCGAACGGGGTCACCACTGCCATCCGCGGCTCGGGAACCGAGAACGAGGCCAGCTGGTTGATCGGGGTCAGCGCGCCGTAGTAGTCGGCGACGATCTTGTTGAACATCGCCGGGTGCGCACGGCCGGTACGGATCGCGGCGAAGTCCTCTTTCGCGACCACGACGGCCTTCTCCATCTTCTCCTCGGCCTCGAGGAGGATTTCTTCGATCACCACGTGCTCCTGCGTGTCTTGAGCGGACCCGGCATCGTCGGGTCCTGCGGATCCTGCGTCGCGTCCTCACCTGCACGGTGTCCGACCGGCAGGCCGTTGTCCATCATCCGGGCCGTCAGGCCCGGGTGCTCCGGTCGCTCACCAGCGTGCCGATCTTCTCACCCTTGACCGCGCGGGCGATATTGCCCTCGGCGGTCAGTTCGAAGACGAGGATGGGGAGCTGGTTGTCACGGCAGAGCGTGATGGCGGTGGCGTCGGCGACCTTGAGGTCTCGGGCGATCACCTCGCCGTATTCCAAGGCGTCGAACTTCACCGCGTCGGGGTTGGTCTTCGGGTCGGAGTCGTAGACCCCGTCCACGCCGTTCTTCCCCATCAGCAGCGCCTCGGCGTCGATCTCCAGGGCGCGCTGAGCCGCGGTCGTGTCGGTGGAGAAGTACGGCATCCCCATGCCGGCACCGAAGATCACGACACGTCCCTTCTCCAGGTGCCGCACGGCACGGAGCGGGATGTACGGCTCCGCGACCTGACCCATGGTGATGGCGGTCTGGACGCGTGAGTCGATGCCTTCCTTCTCCAGGAAGTCCTGCAGCGCCAGGCAGTTCATGACCGTGCCGAGCATGCCCATGTAGTCGGACCGCGCCCGGTCCATGCCGCGCTGCTGGAGCTCGGCGCCACGGAAGAAGTTGCCGCCGCCGATGACGATCGCGATCTCCGCGCCGTCGCGTACGACCGCGGCGATCTCGCGGGCGATGGCGTGCACGACATCGGGGTCGACACCGAGGCCTCCGCCACCGGCGAAGGCCTCGCCGGACAGCTTCAGCATGAAGCGCCCGGAAATCGTGCCGTCGTCGCGCTTGTGGTCACCCTGTGTGGCGTCCGCGCCCTTGTTCATGGAGATTCTCCTCGTGCACATACGAAGAAGGCCATTGCCGGTGGGTCTGTTGTCCCTCAGCGGCAATGGCCTCCTCGTCAGATCTGCGGTCGTACGGCTGAGTGCGGCCGACGACTGCACCAGACCCTATCGGGTCCACCGTTGTTCGCGGACGGACTCAGATGCCGACCTTGATACGCGCGAAGCGCGTCAGGCTGACACCGGCCGCGTCCAGGACCTTCTGGACGGACTTCTTGTTGTCCTTCGCGAAGGCCTGCTCGAGGACGACGACGTCCTTGAAGAAGCCGTTGACGCGACCCTCGACGATCTTCGGGAGGGCGGCCTCGGGCTTGCCCTCCTCACGCGAGGTGGCCTCGGCGACGCGGCGCTCGTTCTCGACCGTCTCGGCCGGGACCTCGTCGCGGTTGAGGTACTTCGGGGCGAAGGCGGCGATGTGCTGCGCGACGTCCTTGGCGACCTCTGCGTTCTCCTTGTCCAGCTGGACGAGGACGCCGACCTGCGGCGGGAGGTCGGGCATCGTGCGGTGCATGTACGCAGCCACGTAACCGCCGGTGAACTGCGCGAAGCGGTCCAGGACGATCTTCTCGCCGAGGTTGGCGTTGGCCTCGTCCACGTAAGCCTGGACGGTCTTGCCGGACTCGATCTCCGAGGCGAGAAGCGCCTCGATGTCGGCCGGGGAGGTCGCGGCGACGTGCGCGGCGAGCGTGTTGGCGACGTTCTGGAACTTCTCGCCCTTGGCGACGAAGTCCGTCTCGCACTTCAGCTCGAGCAGGACGCCGGACGTCTTGTCGTCGGAGATGAGGGCGACGACGGCACCGTTCTCGGCGGAACGGCCCTCGCGCTTGGCGACGCCCTTCTGGCCCTTGATGCGAAGCGCCTCGACGGCGCCGTCGACGTTGCCGTCGGCCTCGTCGAGCGCCTTCTTGCAGTCCCGTCGTCCATGGAGCACATCACGAGGTGGACGCCGGTGTGCGCGGCGGCGAACTC
>NZ_JBHWZS010000494.1:0-3658 GCF_042728155.1 Streptomyces sp. NPDC060209 | reverse complement strand
GTCCTCGACGGCGTGCGGCCTTGTCCCTCGAAGCCATGTGTTCCGGCCGGATCGCTGGAAGGCGTCGCCATGCCGGGTCCCTTCGCCGCCGAATGCAGGGTCAGGGGCCCACGCTACGGCGCCTACGGGGCCGGTGGGGCCTCAGAGGTCTCCGTGGCCTGCCGGGGTGCCGTAGGGCGCCGTGACCGGCGGCGGCGCAGCAGCCGCCACAGGAGCACCAGAACGGCCGCGGCGGCCAGGAACGGAGCCGTGGCGCCGATCGCCACCATGATCCACCGCAACATCGTCACGAACGCGTCCCAGCCGCCTCCCAGCGCGTCCAGGAAGCCTGTGTCCTCCTCCTCGGGATCCTTGGCGTTCTCGTCCTGTTCGCTGAGTTCGAGCGTGATGGTCGCGAGCGTGGTGCGGTCCTTCAGCGAGGCCTGCTGGGCGAGAAGCGACTCCAAGGCGGCCTGCCGGCTGCTCAGTTCACCCTCCAGCGTCACCACGTCGGTGAGCTTCTCGGCCTTGTCCATCAGGTCGCGGACCCGCGCGACGCTCGCCCGCTGGGTGGCGATCCGGCTCTCGACGTCCACGACCTGACCGGTGACGTCCTTGGCGTTCGACGTACGTGACACCAGCTTCCCGGCCCCGGCGAGGCTGCGCAGCACCTCGTCGTAGCGGTCCTGGGGCACGCGCAGGACGAGATGGGACATGTCGTGGGTGTCGTCGACCCGTTCCGTGTTCTCCTCGGCGACGAGCCCGCCCGCGTCCTCCGCGACGCCGCGGGCCGCGGAGACCGCCTTCGGCACGCTCCTCACCTCGACGTAGAGCGTGGCCGTCCGGATGACGTGGACCGCGACCGTCGAGCCCGGATCCGGCGCCGACGAGGCCTTGTCGGCCGACTTCGCGGCGGAATCCGCACCGGCACCGGCCGCCTGGGGCGCCGCCGCCTTCTCGTCGGACGCGGAGTTCAGCCCCTGTCCGCCGCTGTCGGATGCGCCGCACGCACCGGTGGCCAGGAGGACCGCGAGCAGTCCGGCGGCAGCCAGCGCGCGAGGGCGGCGGCCCGGCCGGGTGGGTGGGTGACTGTCCGTGTGTCGTTCGTATGGCATGAGCGTCCCCCCAGGGCAGTTGTCGATGGTGCAGGTTCGACGTGCGGGACCCGTGCGCGGGTTGCCCGTCAGCGGTTTCGAAGTGGTCACGTTCGGGACTCGGGGAGGGTTTGAGAGAGTGGACCCATGCAGCGTCCTCTTCAGCGCGACACCACACGCACGGGCCATGCCGTCGTCATCGGCGGTGGCATCGCCGGACTCGCCGCCGCCCACCGGCTGTTGGCCTCCGGCATCCGGGTCACCGTCCTGGAGGCGACCCAGCGGCTCGGCGGCAAGCTGATGACCGGCGAGATCGCGGGCACCCAGGTCGACCTCGGGGCCGAGTCGATGCTCGCGCGCCGGCCCGAAGCGGTCGAGCTCGCCACCGCGGCCGGGCTCGGCGACCGGCTCCAGCCGCCCGCCACCGCCACCGCGTCGGTCTGGACCCGTGACGCCCTGCGCCCGATGCCCAAGGGCCACGTGATGGGTGTGCCGGGCGACCCGGCGGCGCTCAGCGGCGTGCTCTCGCCCGAGGGCCTGGCCAGGATCGCCGAGGAGCGCGACCTCACCCCGACCGCCGTCGGCGACGACGTGGCGGTCGGCTCGTACGTCGCCGACCGGCTCGGCCGTGAGGTGGTCGACCGGCTCGTGGAGCCGCTGCTCGGCGGGGTGTACGCGGGAGACGCCTACCGGATCTCGATGCGCGCGGCCGTGCCCCAGCTCTTCGAGGCCGTGAAGGAGGGCGGTCCGCTCCTCGACGGCGTACTCCGGATCCAGGAGAGGGCCGCCGCCCGGCAGCGGACCGGACCGGTCTTCCAGGGCATCGAGGGGGGCATCGGCACCCTGCCGGGCGCCGTGGCCGACGCCGTGCGGGCGGGGGGCGCCGAGATCCTCACGGAGACCCCCGTGCTCGGTCTGACCCGGACCGGCGCGGGCTGGGACGTGCGCACGGACAGCCGGGTGATCGCCGCCGACGCCATCGTCCTGGCCACCCCGGCCTGGTCCGCGTCCACCCTGCTCGCCGCCGAGTGCCCGGCCGCCTCCGTCGAGCTCGCCGCCGTCGAGTACGCCTCGATGGCCCTGGTCACCATGGCCTTCCGGCGTTCCGACATCGCGGGCACCGAGGCGCTGAAGGGACGTTCGGGGTTCCTCGTGCCGCCGGTCGACGGGCGCACGATCAAGGCCGCCACCTTCTCCAGCAACAAGTGGCAGTGGGTCGCCGACGCGGCCCCCGACCTCTTCGTGCTGCGTACATCCGTGGGCCGCTACGGCGAGGAGGAGCACCTGCACCGCGAGGACTCCGAGCTGGTCGCCGCGTCCCTGGGCGATCTCGCCTCCGCGGCCGGACTGACGGCCCGGCCCGTGGACACCGAGGTCACCCGGTGGATCGGCGGGCTGCCCCAGTACCCGGTGGGCCATCTCACCCGCGTCGCCCGGATCCGCGACGAGGTCGCCAAGCTGCCCGGCCTGCGGGTGTGCGGAGCGGTGTACGACGGCGTCGGGATCCCGGCCTGCGTCGCGAGTGCGCACCGTGCCGCGGACGAGATCGTCCAGGATCTGGCGGCACCGACCGCGGGGGAGATCGACAACACGCCGACCCGGGTTCGGGGCACCGGTGGCGAGGCGGGACAATAGCCGTATGAGTGCGCCAGAAAAGCTTCCGAACGCAGGCAAGAAGGCCAAGGACCTCAACGAGGTCATCCGCTACACCCTGTGGTCCGTCTTCAGGCTGAAGGACGTCCTTCCGCTCGACCGCGTCGGTTACGCCGACGAGGTCCAGGAGCTGTTCGACCAGCTCGCGGCCAAGGACATCACGGTCCGGGGCACCTACGACGTGTCCGGTCTCCGGGCCGACGCCGATCTGATGATCTGGTGGCACGCGGAGACCTCCGACGAGCTCCAGGAGGCCTACAACCTCTTCCGGCGTACGAAGCTGGGCCGCGCGCTCGAGCCGGTCTGGTCGAACATGGCGCTGCACCGCCCCGCCGAGTTCAACAAGTCGCACGTGCCGGCCTTCCTGGCCGACGAGACCCCGCGCGACTACATCAGCGTGTACCCCTTCGTGCGCAGCTACGACTGGTACCTGCTGCCCGACGAGGACCGCCGCCGCATGCTCTCGGACCACGGCAAGATGGCCCGTGGCTACCCCGACGTGCGCGCGAACACCGTCGCCTCCTTCTCGCTGGGCGACTACGAGTGGGTCCTCGCCTTCGAGGCCGACGAGCTGTACCGCATCGTCGACCTCATGCGTCACCTGCGGGCCTCCGAGGCACGGCTGCACGTCCGTGAAGAGGTCCCGTTCTACACGGGCCGCAGGAAGTCCCTCGCAGACTTGGTGGCCGGACTCGCATAGCCAGCGTTTCCGGTCATCCCGACCCGGAAGATCAGTGGGCGGGCAACGGCGCGTGTGACGCCGCCCGTCGTTCCAGCGACACCGGGTCCGGTACCGGGTACACATCGGCCGACGGCCGGCGAACCGTCGTGGCCCGCGGGGGAGTCAGCCATTCCTCTCCGCGGACCGCCGCTCCTCGCCGAGTCCGGCCGATGTGTCCCGGGCCGCACAACTCGATATGACACCACCAGGG
>NZ_JBHWZS010000493.1:0-3670 GCF_042728155.1 Streptomyces sp. NPDC060209 | reverse complement strand
GAACGCTTCCGGACGGGGGCGCCGCCGTATTGTCTAGACACCACCGGTCATCTCCGGCCGCCGTGTCGGCGCAGGCAGCACCGGTTCGCCCCGAAGGAGCCCCTCATGACCCCGCCCGTCGTCCACTCGCTGCGCGAACAGATCCGCGAGCACATCGTGGAAGGGATAGTCAGCGGGCGCTGGAAGCCGGGCGAGCGGATCGTGGAGCGCCGTATCGCCACCGAGCTGGAGGTCAGCCAGACGCCCGTGCGCGAGGCGCTGCGGGAGCTGGAGACGCTGCGGCTGATCGAGTCGGCTCCCAACAAGGGCGTCCGGGTACGCAATCTCACCGCGGCCGATCTGGAGGAGAGCTACCCCGTTCGGGCCGGGCTCGAGCAGATCGCGGCGGAGCTGGCGGCCCCCGCTCTCGGCGAGGACTGCTCGGCGCTCACCCCGCACGTGGCGGCGCTCTACGAGGCGGACCGGCTGGCCGACGGCGAGGCTCAGGTGCGGCACACGGTGGCCTTCCACCGGGAGATGGTGCGGGCCGCCGGGAACGCCGTTCTGCTGCACACCTGGGAGGGGCTGGGCATCGAGGTGTTCACGGCCCTGTCGATCCGCTGGCTGGGCACGGTGCAGAAGTCGTACGCGGAGGAGCACGAGGCGCTCATCGATGCCTTCCTGCGCCGGGACCCGCAGATCGCCGTGCTGGTCAAGGAGCACGTCCTCGGGTGCGCGCCGCGGGCCTGAGTCCCGGCCACGGGCCCGCACGCCCATCTGCGGCGCGGGCCGCTCCACCGTGCAGGTCAGTGCCCGTTTCACCCCGTTGATCCCGTCACTCCGTGCCCCGTTTCGCGGCACCGCATGCCACTTTTCTTCATATCGAGAAGTTTTGCCCTTCACCCTTTGATCGATCATCGATCGGAGACTTACAGTTCAGTCGCGGGCCCACCGGCCCGATCGCCCTGTCCTGCCAGTCAGGGCCTTCTCCACCCCCTCCCACTCCGGAAGGCGGCGATCATGACCGACCCCGTAGCAAAGCTTCCGAGCGAGCTCGACCAGCTCCCGGACCGCGACCCCGAGGAGACCGCCGAGTGGGCGGCCTCCCTGGACGCCGTCACCAAGGCCGCGGGCCCGCACCGCGCCGCTTACCTGATGCGGCGTTCGCTCCAGCACGCCGAGGGCGCCGGCATCGCGCTGCCCAAGCTGCTGGAGAGCGATTACGTCAACACCATCCCCACCTCCGCCGAGCCCGCGTTCGACGGCGACCTGGAGATGGAATCGAAGATCACCGCGTGGAACCGCTGGAACGCGGCCGCGATGGTCACCCGTGGCGCCCGGTACGGCGTCGGCGGCCACATCGCCACGTTCGCCTCGGCGGCATGGCTTTACGAGACCGGCTTCAACCACTTCTTCCGCGGCAAGGAAGGTGACGGCTCCGGCGACCAGCTCTACATCCAGGGCCACGCCTCGCCCGGCATCTACGCCCGCGCCTTCCTCGACGGCCGCATCAGCGAGCAGCAGCTCGACAACTTCCGCCAGGAGTCGGGTGGCGACGGCCTGCCGTCCTACCCGCATCCGCGGCGACTGCCCTGGCTGTGGGAGTTCCCCACCGTGTCGATGGGCCTCGGCCCGCTCTCGGCGATCTACCAGGCGCGCTTCAACCGCTATCTGACCAACCGCAGGATCAAGGACACGTCGAACTCGCACGTCTGGGCCTTCCTGGGCGACGGCGAGATGGACGAGCCCGAGTCGACCGCTGCCCTCGCCCTCGCGGCCCGTGAGCAGCTCGACAACCTGACCTTCGTCATCAACTGCAACCTGCAGCGTCTCGACGGCCCGGTCCGCGCCAACTTCCGCGTGGTCCAGGAGCTCGAGGGCGCGTTCCGCGGGGCCGGCTGGAACGTCGTCAAGACGCTCTGGGGCAACGCCTGGGACGAGCTGTTCCAGCTGGACACCACGGGCGCGCTGATCCGCCGTCTCCGCGAGGTCCCGGACGCGCAGTTCCAGACGTACGCGACGCGCGACGTGGCCTACATCCGCGAGCACTTCTTCGGCGCCGAGCCCGCGCTCGTCGAGCTGGCGAAACTCCTGAGCGACGCGAAGATCGCCGAGTGTTTCTACAGCTCCCGCGGTGGCCACGAGGCCCGCAAGGTGTACGCGGCCTACCGGGCGGCCGTCGAGCACAAGGGCGCGCCGACCGTGATCCTGGCCCAGACGGTCAAGGGCTACACGCTCGGCAAGGGCTTCGAGTCCAAGAACGCCAACCACCAGATGAAGAAGCTGTCGATCGACGAGTTCAAGGGCATGCGCGAGCTGCTCGGCCTCCCGATCCCGGACAGCGCCTTCGAGGACGGGCTGGTCCCCTACGGCCACCCGGGCGCCGACTCCCCCGAGGTCCGCTACCTCCAGGAGCGCCGTGCCGCCCTCGGTGGCCCCGCCCCCGCCCGCCGGGTGCACGCGGTGGCTCTTCCGCAGCCCGAGGAGCGCGCGTTCAAGGCCCTGTACAAGGGGTCCGGCAAGCAGGAGATGGCCACCACCATGGCGTTCGTCCGCCTGGTGAAGGACCTGATGCGGGACAAGGAGACCGGCAGGCGCTGGGTCCCGATCGTCCCGGACGAGGCCCGTACCTTCGGTATGGAGTCGCTGTTCCCCTCGGCCGGCATCTACTCTCCGCTCGGCCAGACGTACGACCCGGTCGACCGCGACCAGCTGATGTACTACAAGGAGGCCAAGGACGGCCAGATCCTCAACGAGGGGATCACCGAGGCCGGTGCCATGGCCGACTTCATCGCCGCCGCCTCGTCGTACGCGACGCACGGCGAGACGATGATCCCGTTCTACATCTTCTACTCGATGTTCGGCTGGCAGCGGACCGGCGACCAGATGTGGCAGCTCGCCGACCAGCTCGGCAAGGGCTTCATCGTCGGCGCCACGGCCGGCCGGACGACCCTGACGGGTGAGGGCCTCCAGCACGCGGACGGCCACTCGCACCTGATCGCGTCCACGAACCCCGCGTCGCTCAACTACGACCCGGCGTTCGCGTACGAGATCGCGGTGATCGTCAAGGACGGTCTGCGCCGGATGTACGGCCCCGAGGCCGAGAACGTCTTCTACTACCTGACGGTCTACAACGAGCCGAAGCAGCAGCCCGCGATGCCCGAGGGCGTCGAGGAGGGCATCGTCAAGGGCCTCTACCGCTACAAGGAGGGCACGCCCGCCACGGCGGACGCGCCCCGCCTCCAGCTGCTGGGCTCCGGTACGGCGATCCACTGGGTGCTCGAGGCCCAGGAGCTGCTGGCCGCCGACTGGGGTGTCACGGCCGACGTCTGGTCCGCCACCTCGTGGGGCGAGCTGCGCCGCGACGCGCTGGACTCCGACGAGGCACTGCTCCGCGGTGAGGAGCGCGTGCCGTACGTGACCCAGGCGCTGTCCGGTGCGCCGGGCCCGGTCCTCGCGGTCAGCGACTGGATGCGAGCGGTCCCGGACCAGATCAGCCAGTGGGTGGAGCAGGACTGGTCCTCGCTGGGCACGGACGGCTTCGGCCTCTCCGACACCCGCGAGGGTGCCCGGCGCCACTTCGGCGTCGACGCCCAGTCCGTCGCGGTCGCCGCGCTGGCCCAGCTGGCCCGCCGCGGCGAGATCCCGGCCTCGAAGGTCAAGGAGGCCCGGGAGAAGTACGGGATGTGAG
>NZ_JBHWZS010000492.1:0-3674 GCF_042728155.1 Streptomyces sp. NPDC060209 | reverse complement strand
GCCCCGCAGAGCTGCGGGGCCGCCCGTGACGGGGGAGGGGAGGGAGGACAGGGGTCAGCGGCTCCAGAATCCGGGCCTGGGCGTCTTTTCGCGCCGGTTGGAGCGAATGTCGTCCAGCGCCCCGTACAACCGGGAATGAGTGTGCTGGGTCTCCCGGGTGAGGTCGGCGGTCTCCCGCGCGAACTCGTCCAGCTTGCGGACCTCGATCGCGGCGCCGCCCAGGGCGACCGAGACCAGGTTGGTCACCTCTACGAACTTGCCGTCCAGGCCGGCGTTCTCGATGTCGCGGGCGGCGTCCTCGGTACTGCTGGCGTTGGCCTGCATGCTGCGCCGCAGCCCCTCCAGCTCGAGGGTGGCGTCGTCCATGGCCGTGCCGAGCTTGCGCAGCTTGGCCTGCACCGACTTGTAGCGGTTGTCGCCGTCGGCCGGCGCGGGCGCCGCACCGGCCGGGCGGGGTACGAGATCACTCATCAGTGAATATCCCTTCCTGACTTCTAGTCGTGGTGGGCGGCGGCCGACGCGTGCTTGAGGCCCGCTTCTTCCTTGGCTGCCATGTCCTGGCCGTAGACGCGGGCGACCTCGGTAGCCGCGACCCGGGAGGCTGCCTTGGCGATGCCGCACTGCTCAGCACACCGCTTGGCCTGCGTCTGCATGCGGGCCGCGGCATCGGCGAGGTCCGCGATCAGTTCGGTGACCTCGGTGTCGATGTTGTGGTCGCCGACCAGATCGGTGGCCATGTCCCGCAGTGCGTCGGCCACCTTGCCGAGCGCCTCCATCAGTGCTTCCGCCCGCTCCTGGTCGGACGCGGCACGGATAGCCGCGTTCGCCATCACCATCAGGTACTCGTCGAACGTGATGTCCGTACGGTGCTGGGCACCCAGGTTGGCCTGCCGCGACGGCTTGTTGACCTCCGAGCTGCTCACGCTGCTCCCTTCCGTGGGGGCGGGCCGACTACTGCCGGGCCGTTTGCTGTGCTTCTCCGGCGCGGGAGGCAGGCCCTTCACGCCCGTCGTCGCACCTGCGGGCCCGTCGGGGACGATGTCCGCATCGACGACTTCGTCTGCGTCCTGGCCGGCACGCCGCGGCGGTCGGTCGCGGTCGGGCCACTCCACCGTCAGTGTGGGATCGACCGGACCGAACGTGCTGTCCGACGGGCGCTCACCCCGGCCGCGCGGACGGTGCCGGCCCGTGCGGCGGGTCCGACCGGCCCGGCCCGCACGGCCCGTGCGGCCGGTGCGCCGCCGGAAACCGCGCCGCTTCCTTTTCGAGCCGTCAGGGCCTTCTTTGGCGTCTTTCTCACCCTTACCGTCGGCACGCTCGCCCTTGTCCTTGTCCTTGGTCAGGCTCACTTTCTCCGTGCCAGCCGTATCGGCCGTCGCATCGGCGCGACGTTTACTCCAGCGGCGCTGGGCTTCCTCTGAGACGGCACCGCCCAGCGTGGTGCGGCCCGAGTCGGCCGACGCTGCGGCTTCCCGCTTCGCCTTCCTGGCCGCGTCCCGCTCCTCCTTCTTCGCCCGGCGGTCCTTCCACTCCTTCTGCCGGTTGGCACGCGCCTGCTGCCGGTCCTTGGACCGGTCAGCGATCCCAGCAGCGTGATCAGCAGCGCGCCGCTTCTGACGGCTGGCCTGACGAGCACCGGCCCGGTCCTGACGGTCACGCGACCGCTCAGCACGCGAGTTGGACGCCGAACCCCCGTCACCCTTCGAGCCGCCACCCTTTCCGGAGCCGCCAGAGCCCGACTGAGAGCCTTTCGAACCCCCAGTCGCCCCGTTGCGCCCGGAACCGGGTGCACGGCCGCCAGCGCCCCGGTCAGAGCTCTTCGAGCCGCCCTTGCCGCCTGCGCCAGTCGATCCGCTCCCGGAACGCCCGCCAAGCCCGCCGGAGTTGGCGCCGCCGCGCTGCGCCCCGGGGCCCTTGGAGCCCGGCCCGGAATTGTTGCGCGACGGACCGCCGCCCCCGCCGCGCGAGGACCCGCTGCCGCCGCCGGCCTTCGATCGGCCCTTGTCCGCACCCAGGCCGGAGCCGGGCGACTTCATGCGGTCGGCGTCGGCCTTGCCGCGCGCCGCCGCTTTGTCGCCCTTCGCTTTCATCATCGCGGCATGGAGCTTTCCGTTCTGCTCCATCATCGCGATTTCCTGCGCGGTCCGGCCCTCCAGCAGCGCCGCCTTCCGTGCCACTTCAGCCTCCCGGAAAGGAGCCTCGCTTTCATGAAGCGACCGCGCCATTTCCAGCCGGAGTTCCAGCCAGTCACCGAGACGGTCAGCGAGAGAGCGAGGCTGAACATATTCACCCTCCTCGTATTCGCCGTCTTCCTCTCCGATTTCTGGCGGTGCAATTCCCTCCGAGCGCAATGCCATTGCCGGGTCCGGCGCGGCCGGGATCGGCGGCAATTGCATGGTCGTCTCTTCCGGCGACTCCGGGGGCACTGCGGGAATGCCCTCCGGCGGCGGAATAGTGTCGCTGTAATCCGGCATCGGGGGCGGCACGTACGAGGATTCACCGCTCCAGGGGCCGCGGAGCAGGGTCCCGCTGCCGTCCTCATCGTCGTCGGACACGGTGCATCTCCTTCCTTCCAGGGGCTTGACAGAGCGTGGAGTCTTGTGTGCACGCGTGTGCACGGGCACGTGTGCACGCTTTACGCGCGCGAGGCCCCGCCGGAGTCCGGCGGGGCCTTCGTTGGTGACCTTCAGTGACGCGGGGGGTGCTTCGCCACGACCTGCTCCGCGTACTGCAGGAGGTCGTTCCAGATCCGTGTGTCGCCCTCGGCCCGCCTGTCCATCGCGGTGATGAACAGGCGGCAGATGAGCGCGAATCCGACGTGGATGTCTCCGCGACCGGCTTTTACGTCTTTGGCGATTCGGGATCGTGCGAGGCGGAGCCAGAATTCCATCTGCCCCTGCTCGCCGCGAGATTCGCGGGCTTTATCCGCCTCATCCTTCAGCCACTGCCTGCGCCGTTCGGCGGACCGTTCGGCACTACTGAGGGGGCGAGTCACGCCGACTCCCTGTTACCCATGTCGTAAATTGACGTAGGGTCACCATAGCGGGAATTCTGGCTCTGCGCACCCTCCTGCTCGGAATTGAGCGGGGCGGCCTGGAGCGGAGGGGCCTTCTTCTGCTGCTTTTCCAGCTCCTTTTCCTTCCTCTTCGTGGCCGTATTGGCGACCGCCTCATCGTGGGCGCGGCGCTTGTACGCGCTCCTTTCCAGGCCCTTGGTGACGCCCTGGACGTTTCGGAGAACGTCCTTGAGGGCCCTTTCCACGGGCTGAGCGCGCAGCCAGGCGTCGTAGAACCGGTCGCCCTCCACGTGCGTCTTGCGGCAGTGGATGCGGGTCTCCATCGCGAGGGTCTCCAGGTTCCTGCCGATGTCCAGCAGGACCCGCTGAACGTCGGCCAGGTACCTGGCGGTTGCCTCCGGGCTCTGCGCGACGTCGCGCAGAGGTGCGTGATTCGGGTCGTTGCTGTTCATGCGTGAAGACCTCCAGTCTCAGGGGTTGAGGAGGGGGAAGCCCCAATCCCCGTGGCTGCTGCGCCGGGTTCGGGGTGCTCGGTGCGAGCCTGGCTCGCACCGAGTTCGTCCCAGCGGTCCAGATCCATGGCGATCCGGCGCAGCACCAGCGAGGTCATGAAGGGCCGCCTCGCCGAGATGCGGTCGAAGCTCCCGAACGGCGACAT
>NZ_JBHWZS010000491.1:0-3720 GCF_042728155.1 Streptomyces sp. NPDC060209 | reverse complement strand
GCCGGTGGATCCGGCTGCCCCGCGCCTGGTGCGGCTCCCGAACCGGGTCATGGGGACGTCGGTGCGGCGGTATTCGGTACTCCGCGCAAGTGTCCGCGCGGTCGTGCTGTCAGTGGACGGAGGTGTGCGCCATGCTGCCGTGACGCGCTTGCGCTTGCGGCTGCAACGGCACGCCTGCCGTCTGCTGATTACGGCGCGGCTGGACGGCCACACCGTTCTGGACGTCCATCACGGCATGCGCCACGAGGCCGCCCATCGGGTCGTGTCTGATCAGGTCCCGGAGCCGGGAGCGCGATGAGCGCCCCTCGTTCCCGGGGTACAGGTGCTTGCCGAGTCCGACCGCGTGGGCCAGTGCGGCGAGCGCCGCGGTCCGCGGGTCCGGCGGAACGCCGGTGCGGATCGCGCTGTCCAGCCGGGCTTTGATGTCCCGGCTGATTGCCGTGTCCGTCGCCTGGTAGCGAGTCGTCGGCAGCACTCCGCACATCTGGCCCGCCACGGCATGAACCATGCCGCACCGCTCCAGATGAGCGAGGTAGATCTGGCGAAGTCCCAGCCGGGGTCCGCCGATCCAGTGGACCGCCCGAACCGGACTGCCACGACGGCGCAGCAGTTCCAGTGCGGAGTCCAGAGTCGGATCTCCTGTCGGCCGTGGCATCACCACGGCGATACGATCCCCGTCAGGGGCTATCCGTCCTGCCAGAGCCAGCTCCACTAGCTGTGCCCCGGCCAGGCCGAGGTCGAGCGACTGCGGCTGCGCTGTGGTACCCGTGGTCGGGTCCAGAGCGAGCAACAGAAGCTCTTCCGGAATTGTTCTGCGGCTCCTGCCCATCCATGCCTCCCCGCGTGGATGAATGACAGGGTGACCCCTCTCACATTGGTCTGTCGAGGGTGCCTGGGTGCTTTGTGAGGGAACCGTTAGGTATGTCGTTCTCGTCTAGCGGCTCAGCCAAGGGTTCACACAGGACACTGGTAGATGGTTCGGACAGTGCGGGCATGACCCCGCGGCTCTTCAAGGAGGTATCGGTGGCGGGCGAGTCCCCCGGCAAGTCGGAGCAGCGGAAGTCGTCGGGGACGGCTGAGGAACGCGATCCGCGTCTCGCCGTGTTCCGTGAACCGGGCGCTGCGGCGGACGGGAACACGACGGACGGGACGACAGGCACCGCGACGGACAGCGAGACAGCGGTCTTCCGCCTGCCGCGGTCCGCGGAGGCCGACGCCTCCCAGGGCGCCTCCGCGCCCTCGGAGGGCGCAGAGGGCCCTGGAGGGGCCTCCACGCCCCGTGAGGGGGCCGAGGGGGGCGCCGAGGCGGACGATGCGGCAGGGGCGGCCAAGGCGGCGCCTGGGGCGCCTGCGGACGCGGCCGGGCCAGAGGCCGAAGGCGGCTCCGGGGCCGAAGCCGATTCCGGCCGTCCCGAGACCGATGAGCAGCCCGAGGCCGGTGCTGCCGAGGCCGGTGCCGACTCGGATCCGGCTGCCGGCGCCGAGCCCGCTGCGGGCTCCGAGCAGGAGGAGGCCTCCGAGGCCGCTCCGGCAGCCGCGGCCACACCCGACGCCGAGCCCGGTGCCGGCGCGGAAACGGATGCCGAGCCCGGCGAGCGGCCCGAGGGCGCTTCCGGGTCCGAGTCCGGGCCGGATGCCGGATCGACGCCGACCGACGCCCGGCTGCGTGCCGCCGTCGCGGCGTGGGTGGCGACGGGGCCCGACGACGAATCCGCAGTTCAGGGCGGCGCGGCCGAGGCCGGGGACAAGCCGTCCGAAGGTGACGGCAAGGCGGCCGGCGGCGACGGAGCGGACGCCACCGACGAGAGGGCGGTGAGCGCCGACGGCGCGGCGACGGCGGATGCCGGCAAGGCGCCGACCGATGACGAGGAGCCGTCGGCCGACACCGATGCCGTGGCTCCGGCCACCCGGGACACCGAGGCCTCCGCCTCCGCCGATGCCGATGCCGGCGCTGATGTCGACACAGACGCCTCCGCCGACACCGACGACGTACCGGCCGTCACCGCCTCCGGCGACGCTCCCCGCGTCCCGAGGACCCGGGCGGAAGCCTCCCCGGCCGAGGAGCCGGAGCCCGCGCGCGACGGGCGAGGAATCGATCATCCGACCGCCGTCTTCAAGGCGCCGCGGGCCGACCAGTTCGACCGGCCGACGACCGCGCTGAAGCTCCCGCCGAAGCAGGACGAGGCCGCGCGGAAGCCCGCCTCCTGGGCCGCCAAGTCCTCCGGGGCCCCCGAGGCCCCTGCCGAGCGGACCAGCAAGTTCGTGCCGCTGCGCTCGGACGACGTGCGCCCCGCGGCCGTGGTCGGTCCCACGGTCACCCCCGACGTCGCGGCGGGGCCCGGCACTCCCGGGGCCCCCGGGGCCGGTCTCACCGAGGCCGAGCGGACGAGGCAGCAGCCCATGCCGCCGAGGCCGCCGCTCGACCTGCTCGCCGAGCTCACGAACACCCCGCCCCCGCCGGAGACGCCGGTGCGCACGGCGGTCCGCAGGGTCAAGATCTGGACGCCGCTCGTCCTGCTCGCCCTGGTCATCTTTGCGATCGCGCAGGCGGTGCGCCCGCTTCCCGACCCGGCGCTGACGCTGACCGCCTCCCCGACGTACACCTTCGGCGGCGAGAAGCTGGACATGCCGTGGCCCGCGGAGGGCCAGGGCGCCGTGGAGGTCGAGGGCGTCGGCGCCATCGGCTCGTACGGCAAGGAGAAGTCCGCGCCGATCGCGAGCATGGCGAAGGTGATGACCGCCTACGTGATCCTCAAGGACCACCCGATCACCGGCAAGCAGATCGGTGAGCAGATCGCGGTGGACAAGCGCGCCGGTGAGGAGGCGAGCCTCGAGGACGAGTCGCGGGTGGCGATCGAGGAGGGCCAGAAGTACTCCGAACACCAGATGCTCGAGATGCTGATGATTCCTTCGGGGAACAACGTCGCCCGACTGCTGGCCCGCTGGGACGCGGGTACCGAGAAGGCTTTCGTCGAGAAGATGAACCAGGCGGCCGAGGACCTCGGTATGACCAACTCGACCTACACGGACCCGAGTGGCCTCAAGTCCTCCACCGTCTCGACGCCCGCCGACCAGATCAAGCTGGGCAAGGCGGTCATGCAGAGCGATGTCTTCCGGGAGATCGTGAACCAGCCCCAGGCCGACATCCCGAACGTCGGCAGGATCTACAACAACAACTACATCCTGCTGGAGCCCGGCGTCAGCGGAATCAAGACCGGCTCGTCCACTCCGGCCGGCGGCAACCTGCTCTGGACGGCCGACACGGTCGTCGACGGCAAGTCCCGCCGCATCATCGGTGCGGTGATGGGAGCGACGCTCGACGGCACGCTGGACGCGAAGCTGGAGCGCGCGAGGCAGAACAGCCTCAAGCTGATCCAGGCTGCGCAGAAGGGTGTCGAATCCGCCACCGTCGTCAAGAAGGGCCAGGTCGTCGGCTATGTCGACAACGGCCTGGGCGGGCAGACCCCCGTGGTCGCGACCAAGGACCTGAAGGCCGTCGGCTGGGGCGGGCTCGAGGTCGACCTCAAGCTGACCGACGGCGACAAGACGCCTGCCCACGCGGCGAAGGCGGGCACCGTCGTCGGCGAGGTGACGGTAGGCACCGGCACGGGCCAGGTCTCGGCCCCCGTCGCCCTGCAGAGCGAGATGACGGAACCGGGCTTCGGCGACAAGCTCACCCGCATCACCTGACCGACCGGCCCCTGTCCCCGCCCTCGCGGG
>NZ_JBHWZS010000490.1:0-3728 GCF_042728155.1 Streptomyces sp. NPDC060209 | reverse complement strand
CCCCCGCAGTGCGGGAACCGGGGCCGTACGAAGGTGACTGCGGCTGAAGATCAGCCCTCGGTCGTCTCGGCGGCGGCCGCCGTCGCGCGGGAACGGCGCCTGCGCGGCTTGGCGGGAGCCGTCTCGCCGTCCGTCACGGCAGCGGTCACCGCGACGGTCTCCGCCTTCTCCGCGGCCGCGGCGCGCGGCCGACGGCGGCGCGGCTTGGTCTCCGCGGCGGCGTCCTCGGCGGTGGCGGCCACCACCGAGGTCTTCGGCTTGGCAGCGGCACGGGTCCGGCGCGGCTTGGTCTCGGTCACCGGCTCGGAGGGCGGAGCGATCTGGAAGTCGACCTCGTCGACAGGCTTCACGACCCGGGTGCGGCGGCGCGGCTTGGTGGCCACGGGCTCCGCCGCCGGTGCGGCGATGGCCACGGTCTGGAAGTCGACCACGGGCTCGGCGGCAGGCGCCTGCGCGACGGCCGGCTTCGTTGCCGTGGTGCGCGTGCGACGACGGCGCGACTTCGCCTCCGCGGCGGGCTCGGCCTCGGCCTCGGCCGCGGGTGCGACCTCGACGACCGGGGCCTCCACCACGGCCACCGCGGCTTCGGTCACGGCCTCGGGGGTGGCGGCACGGGTACGGCGCCGGCGGCGCGGGGTGCGCGGCTCCTGAGCGTCCTCACCGGGGGCTTCGGCCGCGGGCGCCGGCACGGTGACAGCGGTCTCGTCGAGGGTGCCGCCGGCCCGGGTGCGACGACGCTGACGCGGCGTGCGGGGCGCGCGCTCCTCGCGGGGAGCCGGGGCGGAGGCGACGGACTTGCGGCCGCGGCCGCCGGTCTCGCCGAGGTCCTCGATCTCCTCCGCGCGCAGACCCGCGCGGGTCCGCTCGGTGCGCGGCAGGACGCCCTTGGTGCCGGCCGGGATGCTGAGGTCCTCGTACAGGTGCGGGGACGTGGAGTACGTCTCCGGCGGGTCCGGGAACTTCAGGTCCAGCGCCTTGTTGATCAGCTGCCAGCGCGGGATGTCGTCCCAGTCGACCAGCGTGATCGCGATGCCCTTGGCACCCGCGCGGCCGGTACGGCCGATGCGGTGGAGGTAGGTCTTCTCGTCCTCCGGCGACTGGTAGTTGATGACATGGGTCACACCCTCGACGTCGATGCCGCGCGCGGCGACATCGGTGCAGACGAGGACGTCCACCTTGCCGTTGCGGAAGGCGCGCAGCGCCTGCTCACGGGCGCCCTGGCCGAGGTCGCCGTGGACCGCGCCGGACGCGAAACCGCGCTTCTCCAGCTGGTCGGCGATGTCGGCGGCCGTGCGCTTCGTACGGCAGAAGACCATGGCCAGTCCACGCCCGTCGGCCTGGAGGATGCGGGAGACCATCTCCGGCTTGTCCATGTTGTGGGCGCGGTAGACGTACTGCGCCGTGTTCTTGACGGTCGTGCCCTCGTCGTCGGGCGAGGTGGCGTTGATGTGCGTCGGCTGCGACATGTAACGGCGCGCGAGGCTGATGACGGCACCGGGCATGGTGGCCGAGAACAGCATCGTCTGGCGCTTCGGCGGCAGCATGGTGATAATGCGCTCGACGTCGGGCAGGAAGCCCAGGTCGAGCATCTCGTCGGCCTCGTCCAGGACGAGGACGCGGATGTGCGAGAGGTCGAGCTTGCGCTGGCCCGCCAGGTCGAGCAGTCGGCCCGGGGTGCCGACGACCACGTCGACACCCTTCTTGAGGGCCTCGACCTGGGGCTCGTACGCCCGGCCGCCGTAGATCGCGAGGACGCGGACGTTACGGGCCTTGCCGGCGGTCAGCAGGTCGTTGGTGACCTGCTGGCAGAGCTCACGGGTGGGGACGACGATCAGGGCCTGCGGCGCGTCCGTCAGCTTCTCGGGCGCGGCGCGGCCGGCCTCGACGTCGGCGGGGACGGTCACACGCTCCAGGAGCGGCAGGCCGAAGCCGAGCGTCTTGCCGGTGCCGGTCTTGGCCTGGCCGATGACGTCGGAGCCGGAGAGCGCTACGGGGAGCGTCATCTCCTGGATCGGGAAGGGGGAAGTGATGCCGACCGCCTCGAGGGCTTCGGCCGTCTCGGTAAGGATTCCGAGGTCGCGGAACGTAGTCAGGGTGCTGCCTCTTCTGTGAGACGCGGCCCGAGGCGAACGCTGAGGGTCGTACCGTGCCGGGGTTGGTCATCCGGCCGTGGATGGGCCGGGTGGCGCGGGACCACTGCCGTCGCTCGAGCGCTCGTGCCGCTGAGGGGGCCCCTCATCTGCGGTCGTACATGGTGTACGCCCCGCGTGGAGGGCTGTCGGGTCGGAGCCGATCGGGCCACCGACCGGGCATCCTCATTCAAGGTCGCGCTCCTGGCACAAGAAAATGCTCAGTAAGCGCAATACCACTGTACCCCGGATTCGCGCATGCGTGTTGGGCGAATTCATCGGAACGGTGTGACGTCTCCTGCTGGCCAGGCCCTTCCGTCCCCGGCGGGTCCGGCTATTCTGCGCTCCATGGAGACGCCTGACAACGCCACTGAAGCATCCGACGAAGCGACCGCACCGACCGGAATCGCCGCCCAGGACTGGGCCACCGCGTCCGCCGACCCGCAGTACCGCGCCGCGGTCGTGGATCTGCTCGGCGCTCTCGCCTACGGGGAACTCGCGGCCTTCGAGCGGCTCGCCGAGGATGCCAAACTCGCGCCGACACTCGGTGACAAGGCGGCACTGGCAAAGATGGCGTCCGCCGAATTCCATCACTTCGAGCAGTTGACCGACCGGCTCACGGCCATCGAGGAGGCCCCGACCGGGGCCATGGAGCCGTTCGCCAAGGCACTGGACGACTTCCACCGCCAGACGGCCCCGTCGGACTGGCTGGAAGGCCTGGTCAAGGCGTACGTGGGCGACTCGATCGCCAGCGACTTCTACCGGGAGATCGCCGCGCGCCTCGACACGGACACCCGCTCCCTCGTCATCTCCGTGCTCGACGACACGGGACACGGGAACTTCGCGGTCGAGAAGGTGCGGGCGGCCATCGAGGCGGAGCCCAGGGTCGGCGGCAGGCTCGCCCTGTGGGCGCGCAGGCTGATGGGCGAGGCGCTCTCCCAGGCCCAGCGGGTGGTCGCGGACCGCGACGCCCTGTCGACGATGCTCGTGGGCGGCGTGGCGGACGGGTTCGACCTGGCCGAGGTCGGCAGGATGTTCTCCCGGATCACCGAGGCTCACACCAAGCGGATGGCCGCCCTCGGGCTCGCCGCCTGACCCGGCCGCCGCTGATCGCACCGGCGGCGGCGCGGGCGGACCGGCGCCGCCCGGCCGTGGCCCTACTGGGCCGCCGCTGATCGCACCGGCCGGTTGCCGCGCGGGCGGATCAGCAGGGACAGGGTCACCGCCCCGACCAGCACGGCGCCCGCGGGCGTCGCCAGGACATGGACGGAGCCCAGCGTCGAGTGCGTCAGATACGCGCCGAACAGGGCGCCCAGCCCACCCGTGACGAACACCACGCGCGAGGACGGGAGCCGGCCTGGCAGGGAGTGGAGCGCGACCCAGGACAGGGCGAGTCCGAGCACGACGGAGCTGATGGATTCCCAGAGCACAGAGGGGTCACCTCGCTTGATGGCGTGGCGGTCGGTCGGTCCTAGGCGGTCTTACCCGTGGCCCGCGGAATACAACCCTCAACCGCTCCTGTGAACCCCGCCGAGGGAAGAACCGGGAGCGGATCCGGAGGAGAAAAGGTGGAGGCCCGGCGGAATCGTCCGCCGGGCC
>NZ_JBHWZS010000489.1:0-3766 GCF_042728155.1 Streptomyces sp. NPDC060209 | reverse complement strand
CACCGCACGATGAACGACCGCCCCGAGGGCCGATGGGGCGCCGCCGGATCTGCGAGGATGAACGGCGGAGCCACTTGTGAACAGCAGTGAGGAGATTGCCGTGTCCTGGTCCGCCGGCTCCTCTCCCACGTACTCCTGTTCGCGCATCGCGCACCAGGCCGGAATGTCGAGGCGGGCGGCCTCGTCGTCCGAGAGCACCGTCACCGTGCCGCCCACGGGTACCTCTCCGATCACCTTTGCGAGTTCGATCACCGGAATCGGGCAGCGCCTGCCCAGCGCGTCCACCACGAGCGAGGCCCGCGGCGCGGGGGAGGGGGCCGTCGGAACCGGCGCGCCGAGCCTCTCCCGCACCTCGGCCACCACACCCGGCAGTACGTCGAGGAAGCCGCCGACCTCCTCCTCCGTCGTCCCGGCCGGAAGCGACACGCGGATGTTTCCCTCCGTGAGCACCCCCATCGCCTTGAGGACATGGCTCGGCGTCAGGGTGCTGCTCGTGCAGGACGATCCGGACGAAACGGAGAATCCGGCCCGGTCCAGCTCGTGGAGCAGTGTCTCTCCGTCGACATAGAGACAGGAGAAGGTGACCAGATGCGGCAGCCGTCGCACCGGATCGCCGACCACCTCCGCATCGGGCACCAGCGTCCCCACCGCCGCCCTGACCCGGTCCACCAGGGCGCGCAGCCGTACGGCCTCGGCCGCGGCCTCCGCCCGCACCGCCCGCAAGGAGGCCGCCGCCGCCACGATCGCCGGGATGTTCTCGAAGCCGGCGGCACGGCCCGACTCCCGCTCGTCGGCGGGCCCTTGGGGGGCGAACCGGACCCCCTTGCGTACGGCCAGCAGCCCGACCCCGGCCGGCCCGCCCCACTTGTGCGCGCTCGCGGCCAGCAGCGACCAGCGGCCGGGCACCGGCCCCCAGCCCAGCGACTGCGCGGCGTCCACCAGCAGCGGAACGCCCGCGGCGGCACAGATCTCGGCGGTCTCCGCCACCGGCTGCTCGGTCCCCACCTCATGGTTGGCGGACTGCAGGCAGGCCAGCGCGGTGTCCGCACGAAGGGCCCGTCCGTAGGCGGAGGGGTCCACCGCTCCGGTCCGGTCCACCGGGACTTCGGTGAACGACCCCCCGGCGGCTTCGAGGGCCGCGGCCGAATGGAGCACCGAGGAGTGCTCGACGGCGGAAAGCACCAGATGGCGGCCGACACGCCGACGCCCGGAAAGTGCTCCGGCCACCGCCGAGTGGACCGCCCGGGTGCCGGACGAGGTGAAGACGAGCTCGTCCGGACGGCAGCCGACGGCTTCGGCAGCGGTCTCCCTGGCCGCGTCCAGCAGTAGCGCCGCCCGCCGCCCCTCACGGTAGAGGCGGGCGGGATCCGCCCAGCCCTCGTCCAGTGAGGCAAGCAGCGCCTGGCGGGCGACGGGATGCAGGGGTGCGGAGGAAGCCGCGTCGAAGTAGGGCACGCCGTCACGCTAGCCCGCACGAGGATGTGACCAGGTGACCGGCTGTCGTGGTGACGGGGATAGGGGGCGTCAGATGACGGCCGGAGGG
Organism: Streptomyces sp. NPDC060209; assembly: GCF_042728155.1. Lineage (NCBI taxonomy): Bacteria > Bacillati > Actinomycetota > Actinomycetes > Kitasatosporales > Streptomycetaceae > Streptomyces > Streptomyces sp. NPDC060209. Next base: position 2,223 of record NZ_JBHWZS010000489.1, on the reverse strand, counting down.
CCGCATTCCATCCCTTCGGGGTGTCGTGCGGCGCGTTGGGCACCCTCCCCGCGCGACCCCAAATAGCGTCCAGTAGGGTTTGGTCCGCATAAACATCCAAACCCCTGCCCGCGTCAGGGCCGGCGACCGACCAAGTGAGACGGGCGCGCCGACCGTGCGGGCGAGACTCTCGGGAAGGCGCTACGTGAGTCCCAACGGCTCCGACCGCTCGTCGCGGCGCCCGATGCGGCGGAAGCTGCCGCAGGTGCTGACTGCGGGCCTGGTCCTGGCGACGGCCTCCGGTTGTTCATACAACTGGGAGGATTTCCCCCGCCTCGGTATGCCCACCCCGGTAACGGAAGAGGCCCCTCGGATCCTCTCCCTCTGGCAGGGCTCGTGGGCGGCAGCGCTCGCCACGGGCGTCCTTGTCTGGGGGCTGATCCTGTGGAGCGTCATCTTCCACCGGCGAAGCAGGACCAAGGTGGAGGTACCGCAGCAGACCAGGTACAACATGCCTATCGAGGCGCTGTACACAGTGGTCCCCCTCATCATCGTCTCGGTGTTCTTCTACTTCACCGCGCGCGATGAATCGAAGCTGCTCGAGCTCAGCCCGAAGCCGGCCCACACCATCAACGTGGTCGGTTACCAGTGGAGCTGGGGCTTCAACTACATCGAGAACGTGGAGGGCGAGCCCTCCGCCGGCAACGAGATCCCCAAGGAGCTCGACGCCATCCCCGACAAGTTCCGTGAGGACTTCCCCGCGAACGCCAACGGCGTCTACGACGTGGGCATCCCCGGTACGCGTAACCCGCAGAACGGCAACCCGGGTCCGACCCTGTGGCTGCCGAAGGGCGAGAAGGTCCGTTTCATCCTGACTTCGCGTGACGTCATCCACTCCTTCTGGGTGGTGCCGTTCCTCATGAAGCAGGACGTCATTCCGGGCCACACCAACTCCTTCGAGGTCACGCCGAAGAAGGAGGGCACCTACATGGGTAAGTGCGCCGAGCTCTGCGGCGTCGACCACTCCCGGATGCTCTTCAACGTCAAGATCGTCTCTCCCGAGCGTTACCAGCAGCACCTCAAGGAGCTGGCGGAGAAGGGTCAGACGGGCTACGTGCCGGCAGGCATCGAGCAGACGGACCCGGCCAGGAATGCGGAGACGAACAAACTGTGAGCATCCTCAATGAATCCCAGGGTGCCGCGGCAGCAGACGACTCGTTCGAGGACGAGCTGCCGGTGCGGCGCAAGCAGCCGGGGAGTGTCGTCATCAAGTGGCTGACCACCACTGACCACAAGACGATCGGCACGATGTACCTGGTCACATCGTTCGCGTTCTTCTGCATCGGTGGCCTTCTGGCGCTCTTCATGCGCGCCGAGCTGGCCCGCCCTGGTACGCAGATAATGTCGAACGAACAGTTCAACCAGGCGTTCACGATGCACGGCACGATCATGCTGCTGATGTTCGCGACGCCGCTGTTCGCCGGCTTCGCGAACTGGATCATGCCGCTGCAGATCGGTGCGCCCGACGTGGCGTTCCCGCGGCTGAACATGTTCGCGTACTGGCTGTACCTCTTCGGCTCGCTGATCGCCGTGGGCGGTTTCCTCACCCCGCAGGGTGCGGCCGACTTCGGATGGTTCGCCTACTCCCCGCTGTCGGACGCCGTCCGCTCGCCGGGTGTCGGCGCCGACATGTGGATCATGGGTCTGGCCTTCTCCGGCTTCGGCACGATCCTCGGTTCGGTCAACTTCATCACCACGATCATCTGCATGCGCGCCCCCGGCATGACGATGTTCCGCATGCCGATCTTCACCTGGAACGTCCTGCTGACCGGTGTCCTGGTCCTGCTGGCCTTCCCGGTCCTCGCCGCCGCGCTCTTCGCGCTGGAGGTCGACCGAAAATTCGGCGCACATATCTTCGATGCGTCCAACGGTGGCGCATTGCTATGGCAACACCTCTTCTGGTTCTTCGGCCATCCAGAGGTGTACATCATCGCTCTACCATTCTTCGGAATCATTTCCGAAATCATTCCGGTATTCAGCCGCAAGCCGATGTTCGGCTATGTCGGTCTGATCAGCGCGACGATCGCCATCGCCGGTCTTTCGGTGACGGTGTGGGCTCACCACATGTATGTCACCGGTGGCGTGCTATTGCCGTTCTTCTCCTTCATGACGTTCCTCATCGCGGTGCCGACCGGGGTGAAGTTCTTCAACTGGATCGGCACGATGTGGAAGGGATCGTTGTCC
>NZ_JBHWZS010000488.1:0-3780 GCF_042728155.1 Streptomyces sp. NPDC060209 | reverse complement strand
GCTACTTTCCTGCGGCTGACTGGACCCTAGACAAGTCCCATCGCCGCAGGTCAGGAGCACTCTCCGCCTATTTGATCAAGGCATGGACGAGCCCATTCGTGAAAGTGCGAGGTTAACCAGGCATCGTGACCGACCAGCCCCAAAGTCGGCCTGACCTCCCAGAGCCTCACGCCGACAGGTGTGGGGCATTCGGCGGGCCTACCGGCGCTCAGTGGTGAGCCCCCGCGGCAGGACACCGCCCTCGCCCTGCCTTCTGCCGGAACCGGCCAAGGATGAGGCAGGTAAGACGCCAAAGGCGTCTGCCCCCTACCGCTCCCGCTCCGGGGCCACAGCGCCTCTGGCCGCCTTGGCAACATCGCCTGGCACGTATGGGATGGCCGTGGATGGGCGGGCCGGTTGATGCTGCGCGGATCGCTTAGCGCTGGGTGTCGGGCGCGGGGCCAAGTCCCCTGCGCATGTCGTACTCCACGTCGGGGCGAGGCCTGCCGGTATCTTTCGCGTACTGGGCGACAGCGTTCTGCATATCGCGTGCCAGATCACGCCACGCCCGCCACGCTGTTTCCTGGGCCACGGCCTGCGCCGGGGTAAACGACTCAGCCGAGGGCGGACCGAACCGCTCCCGCAGCTCCTCGACATGGCCGTGCGCCTCATCCACAGCGCGCTGCTTCTCGATCAACTCTTCCAAGGTGTATCCCACAGCGTCGAACACTAGCCGCGGCCCACCATCTGACAGCGCTCATAACCGGCGCCCGATTTGCTTTCTTCCAGCACCTGTCGACCTCGCGCGGCTCGGCCCTGAGGGCGTTGTCGGCTACGGCCGGGCATTCACCGGCCTCGAGGCCAACCAGAGCGCGGCCCTCTTCCCCGAGGACACCGTCGGCCTCGGCTATGTGCACGCAGTCGGTGACGAGATCGTGTTGCGCGATACCGGCGACATCCGTGCCGACCTGCTCGGCGTGATCGCCGCTTTTGCACGCATGGTGAGTCGCGAGCCGGCTGGCCCTGTCTTCGCGCAGCTCATCGGTGCCGCTCAGACGGACCGCGAGCTCGCCTCCCAGTTCGATCAGCACTACTTCGGCCCACGCCGACGCCAGGCCTTCACATCGACACCGCCGCCACGCACGGCAACGAACGCGAGTCCGCCGAGCCATCCGCGAATGCGCCGTACCCCGCGAGGAGGCCGGAGGGCGGCTGCGTGGCGTCTGATGCGTGTGATCGCAAGGCGTTGGAATGGTCTCGCCGTGGAGTTACCAGGCATTTCGGCAACGCCGCGAGTGTGGGTGCCAGACGCCACGCGGCGGACGGCAGTTCGACGACAGGGCCCAGGGACAGTTCCACCATGTCCGCAGGCCGTGAAGGCCCGCACAGGTCCTGACAGAAGGGCCTGTGTGTCCGGGCTCGGCCTCCCGGAGGCAGACGCTCCGGCACAGGCGGCACGCTGAGAATCCTGCGGAGCTCTCCCTTCCAGGACCGCCGCCCCTACCCTGGCAGGCATGACCACGGGGGATGAACTGCTCCTGCTCGCGATAGTCCCGGGCAGGCGGCGCATACGAATACGAAGCGAGGACCGGCTTCGCTACGCCCTGCGGACCTCGGAGTTGGCGGAACTGTGCCTGGCCGGACGGATCACCGTCGGGCGCCGGCGGATCGAGGTGTTGGACACCCGACCCGTCGAGGACCGTCGCCTGAGCAATGTCCTGCAAGGTCTCGGCGCAACTGCTCCCCCGCCCGGCCTCAAGGACTGGCTGCGCCGGACACCGCGCTCCCTGACCGTCGAGTACCTCTCCCGACTGGAGGACCAGAAGGCGGTCCGTGTCCGTCGGTGGCGCGATTCCAGCGGCCGTACCCGCAACGACATTCTCTCCCTGGACCTGCCGCGCCGCCAGGCGCTCCTGACCCGCCTCGACAGCGTGGTCCGCTCCGGCTCCGCAAGGTCCACCGCTGACCGCAACCTCACCCTCGCCGTGCTTGCCCAGGCCGCGTGCCTCGCCCCTGCCGCCTATCCTGGACTGCGCGGCATCACCGACCGCCGCCGCATGGCCGCCCTCGCCGCAACACACCGTCTCACCCCCGCAACCACCGGAGCGGTCCCAGTCACCGACGAGGAACTCGCTGCGGCACTGACCACCGGCGCCGACGTCCTCACCCGCCAACTCCTCGGCGAGCTCAGTGACCTCTACGCCGACTTCACCACCGGCGGCCACGGTCTCAGCCACGATCTGGACTCCGGCAATTGGTCCGAGGGCGGCGCAGGCGGCACCGGCCACCACGGCGACGGGCACGCCGGCTGGTGACTCCGACAGCCGAAAGTCGCACGGCCCTTGACCGCGCCCGGGGCAGGCCGCGCCGCAACAGGGAGATCATCACGAGACGTGGTGTGGCAGCCGCCCCCTGCCCGGCGACGGGACGCTGACGCTACGTCACCCGATCGCGACACCGGTTCACCTGAAGAAACGGCACGCCCGTCCGGTCCCCGGGGTGAGCGGGTCGCCGTGACCGTTCCCTATTTGAGGAGGGCGACGACGGCGAGAACGGTCCCAGCAACTGCGGCTAGTTCGGCCGCGATCGTCAGTACCGGACGCCGGGGCCCGTCATCGGGAGTGTCGAAGTACCAGCCGATGACGACACCCCCCATCACAATGATCCAGACGAACACCACTGGTTTCGGCGCGTTCATCCGGGAGGCGAAGAAGCCTATGCCACCGCACAGAACCAAGAACCACGCGTATCGGTCGGTCACGCGACATCCCCCGTCAGGATTGCAGCCGGCGTTCACGATCCTGCCACGAAGGCGGGCAGCGCAAGGCCCACTATTCACGCGCGGAGGCCGGGCGCCATGCCGTCCAGGCCAGCGCCACCACGACGAGTGAACTGGCCCCGCCACCCGTAACGGCGAACGGCCGCCTCCACGTTGGGCCATCCATGCAACGAATGATCATTTCTGTCGCCCTGGCCGCCGTCCTCGCCCCCGTGGCCGCCGCCCCTGCGGCATCCGCACCCACCGCGGCTCGGGCTTACGTCGACAAGCGGGTCAGGGACTGTGCGGGGAAGGGCCCTGGCTGCCGTCCGGGGGCCGTTGCCCACTACTGGTACAAGCGCGGCTCGACGGCCCGTGGGGTGGGCTGGGTGTACGCCTCGCGGGAGGGGGTGCGCTCCGGCACCGCCCGCTGGCTGGTCAAGAAGCCCGGCGGCACGTGGAAGACCGGCGGCGGCTGGAAGCGCGCGGCCCGGGTGGGTGGCACGTTCGTGGAGACGTCATGGGGCCGGGACAGGCACACGGGCCCGGTGTATCCGCGCAGTACCCGGATCTGCATCGAGTTCAAGGGCCTGTCCACGAAAGCCTGCTTCACGCTGAAGTAGCCCGGGTCTACTTGGCTCGCCCCGCCCCGGGGGATGGTGCAACCGTTGACGGGCGAGCCTTGTCTTCATCGGCATGACAGTCACTCGAAGATCGCGGTCCGCCCCGAACAATCGGGAGCTGCGGTTGTGGAGGGTCGGCCGGGCGCTGGCCCTCTCCTTCTGCGTTGCGGTCCTGGTAGCGGGCTGCGTCTTCCTGGGCTTGGTGTACCTGCTGGACTTCCAGGAGATCGACAACACCCAGAAGCTCGACGCCAAGACGCTCTTCGACATGGTGAAGCTCTCCTTCGGTGTAGTGGCCGGGGCCGGAGCGCTCGTCGCCCTTGTCGTCGCCTACCGCCGCCAGCGCGTCGACGAGGCCGGGGGCCGGGGTGCCGGCCGCCGGGGCGGCGGTCGGCATGGGTCCGGCGGGCCGTTCCATCC
>NZ_JBHWZS010000487.1:0-3880 GCF_042728155.1 Streptomyces sp. NPDC060209 | reverse complement strand
GTGCCCGCCACGCAGGCTCCATACCGGAGGCGGATTCGTGGCACGCCGTCAGCGCTGCAGTGTCAGCAGCCCCGGGCGGTAGGGGAGGAGGCCGTAATCGCCGCCGGAGTTGGGGCTGCGCCCCTGGTAGAGCAACTGTAGATTGCAAGGATCGACGGTCATTGTCTGATCGGGGCTGGTGCGGATCAGCTCGCCGTGGCTGATGTCGTCGGTCCAGGTGGCGCCACTGTTGGCCTTGCCGGCGAAGGGATTGCTCTCGGTCGCGGCCTGGGGTGTCCATGAGCCGTTCAGGCTGGTGGCCGTGAACGAGCGAAAATAGCGGCCCTGCGAGCCGATCGCCTCGACGATCATGAGGTAGCGGTTCTGGCCCTGCAGTTTGTAGACCTGCGGGGCTTCGAACAGGTTGTTCGTCGTATCGCTCATGACCACTGTCGAGGTCGTGCCGAAGCTGCCCGGGAAGTTCCCGATCGGCATACTGGCCCGGTAGATCTTGCCGTTGTCACCGGCGAAGAACAGGTACATGCTCGTCCCGTCACCGATGAGCGTCTGGTCGATGGGCCCTGTTCCGGAGCCGGAGATGCTTCCGGAGAAGAGCACCTGTGGGGATGACCAGCCATTCGGGTTGGTGGGGTCGCTCGACGTCCGGTAGGAGAAGGCGGTCCCGCCCCACTGGTAGGCGAGCACCCAGATGTTCTTCGGCGCGAAGTAGAAGAGCGAGGGCGCGACGGTGGAAGTCGACATCGTGTTCTGGCCGGCTGAGGCCATTTCCGACCAATTGGTGAACAGTCCGAAGTTCATCGAGCCCCAACTCGTGCTCGTGTCGTGCGTCGTCGCATAGACGAGTTGCCTGCCGTTATAGGGGACGACGGTGAAGTCCTTGAGCGAGACCCACCCCGACTTGGGTTGCGCCAGCGGGCCCGTTGATGTCCAGCGGTATGTCGACGGAGGATCGCACGGGCCGGGGTCGTCGCCGCCGGCCTTGACGAGCTGCCACTGCTGGTTGGTGCCACCCCAGTCGTCGTACTGGACGATGTTCGCGTTGTCGGCGGTGGACGCGCCTTGTACTTCGAGGGCCTTGTTGCTGTGGCGCGAGATGATCCTTACGTCGCCGTCCGAGCTGTCGGCCAGCCGCCACTGCTGGTTGGCGCTGTTCAGGTCGGTCCACTGGACGATCGGGCCGCCGTTCGCAGTGGACCAGTTGTGGACGTCAAGCACCTTGCCCGAGTGCCGGGACTTGATGCGGTAGTACCCACCCCCGGAATCGACGAACTGCCACTGCTGCTGGTTCTGATCGTTCCTGGCCCACTGGGTGATGCGGGCGCCGTCATCGGTTGCCATGTTGTAGACGTCCAGGGCCTTGCCGCTGCCGCGGTTGACCAGCACGTACGAGGCATTGGGGTCTACGGTCGCCGCGCTGGCGGGCTGGGCACCGAGGAAGGTGGCCACGAGAAGCAAGGGAGCAAGGATGGCGAGTAGGCGCTTCGGGCGGACCGGGGACGGGTGGCGAAACCACATCAGAGGAACTCCTTTGGACAGCAGGGGGTGGGGCGATCCCGATGAACTGCGGATCGCCCGTGCGGGGCGGCATTCTCGAAACCTTTCGGAAAGTTCCCGGATACTTTGACGCCACAAGCTAGGAATGCGAGGCCCTCCGGTCAAGGCCTGTCGCCGATCTGTCCACAAACAGCGCCTCCGCCTTCGCTTCGACGAACTGTCGCGCCCGACCGAAAATGCCCCTGAACGCTCGCCATTACCTAGGTCCCAGCCCTACGGCACCCGCCGACGACGGTGCCGGAGGGGGCTTCGTTCGGCTCCTCAGGATCCCGGAAAGTTTCGGGCGTGATACAGAAACTTCCATAGAAGTATTGACGATCCACCGTCAACCCTCAATCATCCGTGTCTGAGGAACCGGCCGGGGTTCGATATGTCGAACCGCGTTGGTTGGCCCTGGGCGATCTGGGCTGTCCGGGTTGGCCCGTCCTGTCCGTCTGTCGAGTGGGAGCGGGCAACGCATTCCCCTGCGCTTCAGTCCTTCCGCAATCTCTACCTTGGAGGCACAGTCATGGGCTCGTATGCCCTCCCCGGAACGGTTATCCGCCAGAAGGTCCGCGATCTTCTGCTCGCGCTGGTCGTCGGCGGGTTCGGTGTGGTTGCCGCACTGGTCGCGCCGCACGCCGCGACGACGGAGCCGGCCAGGAGCGGCAGTTCGTAGACTCCGGTGACCGCTGGCCGGGCTGCGGGAGGAGGGTCGGCGGCAGCGGACCAGCGGCCGAACGGCGAGGAGGTGGCTACGGAGACGGACTGGATGCGCAACTCAGCGGGGGAGTGGCCACCTCAACCAGAGGACGACGCCGGCAGGCATGGCCGGAAGTAGCAAAATGACTGGGCCGCCGCGTAACGACGCGATGAGAATCAGGCTGCGAGTGGTGGGACACGCCGCCCCCGGCTTCCCTTGCAGCTCTGTCCGCACCGACCGCAGCCGCTCGACGATGTCATACAGGCTGTTTCCCGCCCGGTGTTGGGGCGTGCGGGTCGAACAGGGTTCCACGCGGGTGGTCTGTGGCCGGTCGGCGCATGAAGACAGGGCCTCTTGGTGGCTCGGGGGTGCGATCCCGTCCGAGCGCGAGGCCCTGTTGTCGCAGCTGTACACGCACGACCCTGTTGCCTTCAGCTCGGTGCCTCCAGAGCTGTGGGTGGGTTTCCCCAGCGAGCCGAAGATGGATCCGGCGTATACCTACGGCGGGTGCCCGTACATGTCCAGGACATAGCCAGGCCGCCGAAAGTTTCGAAAGCAGTGCACATGCTTGCATTCGATCCTTCCCGGGATCCTTTCCATTCCACACGCCGGTTCGCGTAAGAGGCGGCTTGACCAGCGAAGATGCGCGCGGCAAAGCTTCTTCTGGCCAGGAAATATTTCCGAAAGATTGCCGAAACTGTTGACAGGTCCATGAGGCTCTACGAACACTGTGGCCACCGAACGAGAGGAGTCCGTCGTTCCCCTCGCGTCATGTGACCGGGGATGGCGGTCGGTCATTACCGCACGACGACGGGCGACCCCCGCGGTGTTTCATGCAAGGCCGCCGGGCAGCAGAAGCCGCCCGGTCCCCACCAGCCTTCACCGGGAGGATGCATGCAGCAGGACGGCACGCAGCAGGACCAGATCCAGCAGAACCCCGCGCCCCTCAACGGCTTGAGCCGACGAGGCTTCCTCGGCGGCGCCGGCACAGTCGCGCTCGCTACCGCCTCCGGGCTGCTGCTGCCCGGCACCGCCCACGCGGCCACCACCATCACGACCAACCAGACCGGCACCGACGGCATGTACTACTCGTTCTGGACCGACGGCGGCGGCTCCGTCTCCATGACGCTCAACGGCGGCGGCAGCTACAGCACCAAGTGGACCAACTGCGGCAACTTCGTCGCCGGCAAGGGCTGGAGCACCGGCGGACGCAGGACGGTCCGCTACAGCGGCTACTTCAACCCGTCGGGCAACGGCTACGGATGCCTCTACGGCTGGACCTCGAACCCGCTGGTGGAGTACTACATCGTCGACAACTGGGGCAGCTACCGGCCCACCGGCACCCACAAGGGCACCGTCTCCAGTGACGGCGGCACGTACGACATCTATCAGACAACCCGGTACAACGCCCCCTCCGTGGAAGGCACCAAAACCTTCCAGCAGTACTGGAGCGTCCGGCAGTCGAAGGTGACCAGCGGCTCCGGCACCATCACCACCGGCAACCACTTCGACGCCTGGGCCCGCGTGGGCATGAACATGGGCCAGTTCAAGTACTACATGATCATGGCCACCGAGGGTTACCAGAGCAGCGGAAGCTCGAACATCACGGTCAGCGGCTGATCTCTGTCCGGCGAACAACCGGCT
>NZ_JBHWZS010000486.1:0-3914 GCF_042728155.1 Streptomyces sp. NPDC060209 | reverse complement strand
GCGGACAGGTGGGCGACATGACCGGCGGAAACCGCGGGTCGGTCGGCCCGGCCGGAGATCAGGCCTTCTTGGTCTCCCAGAAGATCGTGTCGATCTGGGCGATCAGGTCCAGAGCCTTCTGGCCCGTGGCCGGGTCGTTCGAACCCTTGGCCGCGGAGAGCGCCTTCAGGGTGTCGTTGACCAGCTGGTGCAGCTCCGGGTACTTCTCGAAGTGCGGGGGCTTGAAGTAGTCGCTCCAGAGCACCGAGACGTGGTGCTTCGCGAGCTCGGCACGCTGTTCCTTGATCAGAACGGCGCGCGTGCGGAAGTCCGCGTCCTCATTGGCCTGGTACTTCTCCTGGACGGCCTTGACGGACTCCGCCTCGATGCGGGCCTGGGCCGGGTCGTACACACCGCAGGGCAGGTCGCAGTGGGCGCTGACCTTCACCTTGGGGGCAAACAGGCGGGAAAGCATGGAGCTGTCCTTCCTCGTGATCGTCTTCTCAGGTGGGACATTACTCCGTGGGGGGTCCCTTTTTGCGGCTGCCCCCTAGGGCTTAGGCCAAAAGTCCGGGGTGAGGATGAGACCGGTGGCCGAAAATACGGAGCGGTGCGCGCAGCCGTGTACCGGAGGATGGACCGGGAGGTGCCACAGATGCCGGAACCGGCACAGGAGCCATGGAACGGGCGGGCGGCGCGTAAGGCGTTCCAGGTCGTGGAGGTGACAGGGCCGTCGATGGTGCCCACGCTCTACCACGGGGACTGGCTGCTCGTGCAGCGCGGGGCGCCGGTGCGCCCCGGGGACGTGGTGATCCTGCGTCATCCCCTCCAGCAGGACCTGCTGGTCGTGAAGCGGGCCGCCGAGCGACGCGGCAGCGGCTGGTGGGTGCTCGGCGACAACTCGTACGCGGGCGGGGACAGCACGGACTACGGGACGGTGCCGGAGGAGCTCGTGCTGGCCCGAGTGCGAGCCCGCTACCGGCCGCTGAGGAAGGATCAGCGGTCGGTGCTCGGGCTGATGGGCTGGGCGGTGTCCGCGGTGCGCCGCGTCTCGCCGGAGCGTTCGGTCTCCAGGCGCTTGCGGGCCCGGTAGGCCGCCACGTTGGCCCGGGTCGCGCAGCGGTCCGAGCAGTAGCGGCGCGAGCGGTTGGTCGAGGTGTCGAGGTAGGCGTTGCGGCACGGTGCGGCCTCGCAAAGGCCGAGCCGGTCCACACCGTGCGAGGTGAGATGGAAGGCGAGGCCCATCGCCGCGATCGCGGCGAAGCCCGCCGTGGCGTTCGAAGGATGGTCGGCGAGATGCATGTGCCAGTCCGGTTTGCCGTCCTCGTCCCGTGTGTCATGGCCGGAGATCTGCGGGCTCACCGGGAACTCCAGGAGCAGTGAGTTGAGCAGATCGACCGCGAGGGTCTCGTCGCCGTCGTCGGCCGCCTCGAAGACCGCGCGAAGCCGGGCCCGCACGGACCGGAAGCGGGTCACGTCCGCGTCGGTCGCGCGGCGGGCCGCCTGTGCGTTGGCGCCGAACAGTTCACGGATGGACTCGACCGTGGTGAGGGAGTCCTTGCCGCGGGCCGGCTCCTCGGTGTTGACCAGACGTACGGCGTAATCCGAGTAATAGGCCAATTCCACTTGTAGTCCTTACGGCGTCGGTCTATGGTCGATGTGCCGACCAGTGTAATGGGTGGTCGCGCTCAATGGGTCTTACGGATGCGTGTACTGGTGGAGGTTCGAGTGACGGCGACGGGCACCGACTGGCAGTCCTGGCAGGAGAGCTGGGACCGGCAGCAGGAGTGGTACATGCCGGACCGCGAGGAGCGGTTCCGGGTGATGCTGGACATGGTCGAGGCCGTCGTGGGGCCCGAACCGAGAGTGCTCGACCTGGCGTGCGGTACGGGCAGTATTACGGACCGGCTCCTCAAGCGGTTCCCCCGCGCCACCAGTACGGGCGTCGATCTCGACCCCGCGCTGCTCGCCATCGCGCGCGGCACCTTCGAGGGGGACGACCGCGTCACCTTCGTGACCGCCGACCTGAAGGACGCCGCCTGGACCGAGCGGCTTCCGTACCCCTCGTACGACGCCGTGCTCACCGCCACCGCTCTGCACTGGCTGCACAGCGAGCCCCTCGCCGCCCTGTACGGGCAGATCGGCGGGCTCGTCAGGGACGGCGGGGTCTTCATGAACGCGGACCACATGATCGACACCGACACCCCCCGTATCAACGCCGCCGAACGTGCCCAGCGGCACGCGGCCATGGACCGGGCGCGGGCCGGGGGAGCCGTGGACTGGGCGGAGTGGTGGGCCCTGGCGGCGAAGGACCCGGTCCTCGCGGCGCCCACCGCCGAGCGGTTCATGATCTACGGCGAGCACGCGGACGGCGACATGCCGTCCGTCCACTGGCACGCCCGCACCCTCCGCGAGGCCGGCTTCGCAGAGGCACGCGCGGTCTGGGCATCGCCGTCGGACAGTCTGGTCCTCGCTGTGAAGTAGGACGCGAGTGCGAAGGACGAGGGGCGGCTCCGGCCGCCCCTCGTCCCGTTTCTCCCCGCTGCAACCTGCCGCCTTCTCCGGCGCACTGGAAGGGTGAGACGGTCCGCATCCGCGGACCCGGAGAGGGGCGCCGATGACGCGGATCGACGACGACGCCGCGCTGCACGCGTTCGTGGAGAGCAGACGCACCGCGCTGTTCCGCAGTGCCTACCTGCTGTGCGGCGACCGGCACGAGGCCGAGGACCTGGTCCAGACGACGCTGGTCAGGGTCGTACTCGGCGGAAAGCGGCACGGGCGGCTCGACAACATCGAGGCGTACGCACGCAAGACCCTGGTCAACACCCATATCGCCGCCCGCCGCCGCTTCTGGCGGCGTGAGCGCCCGTACGGCGAGCTGCCCGACAACGCGGGCGACCAGGCCGATTCGGACACCGGCCTGATGGTCCGGGCGGCGCTCGCCCGGCTCACGGCCAAGCAGCGAGCGGTGCTGGTACTGCGCTACTGGGAGGACCTGAGCGTGGAGGCCACGGCCGAACTGCTCGGGATGCGGGAGAACACGGTCAAGAGCCACACGGCTCGGGGGCTGGCGGCGCTGCGCGCCGAGATGACGGCGGACATGGCGGAGGAACTCGTATGAACGACGTGCACGAACTGCTGGAGCGGGCCGCCGCGCCCGCCGGCAACCCCACGGTCTCGACCGAGGCGGTCTACGCCCGGGCAGACAGGGTCCGGCTCAGGCGCAGGGCCGCGGTGTCGGCCGCGGCGCTCGCGGTGGTCGCCGCCGGGGCCGTGACGTTGCCCGGGATCGCCGGTGGGGAGCAGAGGGAGCAGAACTCGGTGGCCGCGGCGCCGGTGGGCCAGGTCGACAGGAGCGGAAAGGCGGACCGCCTCGCCGAGCTGCTTCCGTCGGGCGTGGGGAGCGTGGAACGGGTCTCGCTGGCCGTTCTGATCAAGGGGGCGACGCCGGAGCAGGCGCGAACGACGTACGCGGGGCCGCTGGACGGGGAGTACCTGGTCCGCGAGGACGGTGGTGTCGGCTACCTCGTCCTGTCCTTCATGGAGCGCACCGGTGTGAGCAAGAAGTTCGGCGCCGGGGCCCAGCTGGACAACCTCTGCGAGACCCGGGGCAATGAGCCGCCCGTCACGGACTGCGTCCGTCAGAAGCGGCCGGACGGAAGCGTCCTGACGACATGGAGCGACTCCATGGACTACGGGGACGGAGGCACTCCCCAGTGGGGCCGTGAGGTCGTGGGCAGGCTGGTGCTGAAGGACGGCTCGGTGCTGGCCGCGCGCTCCAGCACGGGCTACCTCGGCGAACGGTCCCAGGGCCCGCTGCTCAAGGCCCCGCCCATCAGCCAGACGGAACTGGGCACCCTGCTCACGCGGTCAGAACTGCTGCCGAAGAATTAGCGGAGGACGGCGGAGAGGGCGGTACGGAACCGGTCCGTACC
>NZ_JBHWZS010000485.1:0-3949 GCF_042728155.1 Streptomyces sp. NPDC060209 | reverse complement strand
ACCGTCGGGGGCTCGGGGCAGGCGTGCTGCCCGGAGTGCGGGGTACGGCCGGCCGGGAGTGCCGGACCCCGCAGGGTGCTGGGGGGCTTCGCCCCAGCGGGTTTGTCAGCCCGCGGATTCACCTGCGTGAGGGCTCAGCGCACCCGCTCCGACCAGGATGAACAGCACGATGCCCAGGATCACGCGGTAGATGACGAACGGCATGAAGCTCTTGGTCGTGATGAACTTCATGAACCAGGCGATTACGGCATATCCGACCGCGAACGCGATGATCGTCGCGAAGATCGTCGGGCCCCAGGACACATGCCCCTCGCCCGCGTCCTTCAGCTCGAACGCGCCCGAAGCCAGCACCGCCGGAATCGCCAGCAGGAAGGAGTAGCGGGCCGCCGCCTCACGGGTGTAGCCCATGAGGAGACCACCGCTGATCGTCGCGCCCGAGCGGGAGACACCAGGGATCAGTGCCATCGCCTGGCAGAAGCCGAAGATCAGACCGTCCCTGACACCCAGCTCCTTCAGCGACTTGCGCTCCTTGATCGCCCGGTGCTTGCCGCCCGTCTCGTCGCGGGCCGCGAGCCGGTCCGCGATGCCGAGGACGACACCCATGACGATCAGCGTCGTCGCGATCAGACGCAGGTCGCGGAAGGGACCCTCGATCTGGTCCTTGAAGGTCACACCGAGGACGCCGATGGGGATCGAACCGATGATGACCAGCCAGCCCATCTGGGCGTCGTGGTCGCCGCGCATCGAGGAATTGGTCAGCGACCGGAACCAGGCCGAGATGATCCTGGCGATGTCCTTGCGGAAGTAGATGAGGACCGCGGCCTCGGTACCGATCTGGGTGATCGCTGTGAACGCGGCTCCCGGGTCGTGCCAGCCCGCGAAGGCCGCGGTCAGCCGCAGATGCGCGCTGGAGGAGATCGGCAGGAACTCGGTCAGTCCCTGAACGAGGCCCAGGACGAATGATTCGAACCAGCTCATGGGGCTTAGGCCATCCCGGAGGTACTCATGCAACGGCCGACGGACGCGAAGGCCGTCGGCAACGTGCGGATGCGGTCAGAAAGGGGGACGGGACGCCACGGCCCCGGACATCCTCTGTCGGTTGCGCGCAGCGTATCGCCTGCAGGTGAACAGACTCTTGCCTGCCCCTGGCTAGGCCGCGCCGTCCGTCCCGCTCAGGCGGTGCCGCTTGCGCCAGGCCACCAGCGCCGCACCCGCGCCGGACAGCACGATGAAGGCCATCGCCGCCAGGAACACCGGCGACGTCGGCGAGGACGCCGAGCTGCCCGCGATGACGTACGCCGCCGTGTTCGGGATCGAGCCGAGCCCGGTGGCCAGCAGGAACGGCGGGTAGCCCATGCGCGACGTCGCCGCACAGTAGTTGGCCGCGGCGAACGGCACCCCGGGGAAGAGCCGCAGCGCCAGCATGGACCTGAATCCGTGCCGGCTCAGCAGTCCGTCCGCCGCCTTCAGGTACTTGCCGCGCAACAGCGTCCGGAGCGCGTCCTGCCCCAGCACCCTGCCGAGCAGGAAGGACACGCCCGCGCCGAGGACGGTGCCGGCCAGCGCCGCCGCGAGACCGGCCTGGGTACCGAACAGCGCACCGGCGGCCAGGTTGAGCAGCGGGCGTGGCACGAACGCCACGGTGCACACGCCGTACGCGAGCCCGAAAAGCATCACCGCGGCGGAACCCGTGAGTTGAGGCGGCCAGCCGGAGGCCAGCAGCCGCTGTGGTTCGAACAGCAGCATGGTGACGGCGGCGGCCAGCAGGACCGCCACGAGCAGGGAGAACCGGGACCAGGGGGACAGCAGCACCCTCGTACAGCGCACTGCGAGGCCACCGGAGGGCCGTGTAGCGGGGACGGGGTCGAACATTTGGGGAGCGTAACCGAAACATGTGTGTGATCGCCGTAATGTGCGGGCGGCGGGTGACGAGTCACTCATCGTTCACCGCAGCCCCGACCGCCCCGTCGGCCGACATGCCGAGCCTGAGCGTGGCAACTCCCGCCCACGGCAGCAGTTCCAGAACCATCGCCATCCCTTCCTTGTCGTTCAGCCCCTTCTGGTGCGCGGCGTCTGACCCGGTTCGTGTTGTCCCGCCCCGTCCTGGCCCTCGAAGCTCGGGTGCCGAGCCTCGAGCGTCGAGGTGCCGCGCAGTCCTCACGGGCGGTCAGAACGCCTGCATGCACACCCGTGTTTCGGCGGCGTCCAGTTCAAGGACATGGATTTCGATCCACTGGACCCCGCTCCGACGGTCGTCGCTCACGCAGGGTGGACAGACCCCGGCCCAGCGGACGCCCTTCTTTCTCTGGGGTTCGGCGAGACCGAGGTGCCCGAAGAGCTCTGTGGAGGCCGGAAGGTCCTGGTCCCTGGTGCGCAAGGGCTTCTCGGGGCGCAGGTCCGCCTTCGGGCTCAGCCGTCGCGTGGCCAGTCCGTCCTGCGGGCCGGTCCGGCCCGCGCGAAAACCATTCGACGCCGCCGCACCGCTCCGCCATGATCAGGGGCATGTTCCGGTACGCCTTCCTCGCAGCGCAGTCCGCAGTCGCGGACACGCCGAAGGCTGCCGTGAGCCCTGCGGCCGCATACACGGCAGCAGCCGCAGCAGCAACTGACGCAGCGTTCACCGCTGCGGCGGCGCCCTTCGGCGGCGCCCGAAGCTGACCCTCCCCCGACAGTCCGGCGGACCCCGTAAGGGGAGGGTCGGCGGGGCCCTGGGGTCTTCTCTCTCAGCTTCGAACACCAAGGAACGAGCCATGCCCAAGACGGCATACGTGCGCACCAAGCCGCACCTCAACATCGGCACCATGGGCCACGTCGACCACGGCAAGACCACCCTGACGGCCGCCATCACCAAGGTGCTCAGCGACCGCGGCAGCGGCACCTTCGTGCCGTTCGACCGGATCGACCGGGCTCCCGAGGAGGCGCAGCGCGGCATCACCATCAACATCGCGCACGTCGAGTACGAGACCGACACCCGCCACTACGCGCACGTCGACATGCCCGGACACGCCGACTACATCAAGAACATGGTCACCGGAGCGGCCCAGCTCGACGGGGCGATCCTCGTCGTCTCCGCGCTCGACGGCGTCATGCCGCAGACCGCCGAGCACGTCCTGCTGGCCCGTCAGGTGGGTGTCGACCACATCGTCGTCGCTCTCAACAAGGCGGACGTGGGTGACCCCGAACTCACCGACCTGGTCGAGCTGGAGGTCCGGGAGCTGCTCTCCGCGCACGGGTACGGCGGGGACACCGTGCCCGTCGTGCGGGTGTCGGGGCTGGGCGCGCTCCAGGGCGACCCACGCTGGACCGCGGCCGTCGAGGGTCTGCTGGACGCCGTCGACACGTACGTGCCGATGCCGGTGCGCTACACCGACGCGCCCTTCCTCCTGTCCGTGGAGAACGTGCTCACCATCACGGGCCGCGGCACCGTCGTCACCGGTGCCGTGGAGCGCGGCACGGTGCGCGTGGGGGACCGTGTGTCGGTGCTCGGCGCGGACGTCGAGACCGTCGTCACCGGCCTGGAGACCTTCGGGAAGCCGATGGAGTCCGCGGAGGCCGGCGACAACGTCGCACTGCTGCTGCGCGGGGTCGAGCGCGACCGGGTACGCCGCGGACACGTGGTGGCGGCGCCCGGCAGCGTCACTCCGAGCCGGCGTTTCACCGCGCAGGTGTATGTGCTGTCGGCCCGGGAAGGAGGCCGGACCACGCCGGTCACCACGGGATACCGGCCGCAGTTCTACATCCGTACGGCGGACGTCGTCGGGGACGTCGACCTCGGCGAGGCGGCGGTGGCGCGGCCCGGCGACACGGTCACCATGACCGTCGAGCTCGGCCGTGACGTCCCGCTGGAGTCGGGCCTCGGCTTCGCGATCCGCGAGGGCGGCCGCACGGTCGGCGCCGGCACGGTCACGGGCCTGCTCTGACGGACCATGCGCGGCCCGCCCCCCGACCC
>NZ_JBHWZS010000484.1:0-3961 GCF_042728155.1 Streptomyces sp. NPDC060209 | reverse complement strand
GTCCGGGGCCACTGGCCCCGGACCGCGCCGGTCTCACGTTCCGCCCCGGCTCACTGGGCGCCGGGACGCACCAGTCCGCTCTCGTACGCGTAGACGGCGGCCTGCACGCGGTCGCGCAGGCCGAGCTTCGTCAGCACATGCCCCACATGCGTCTTGACCGTCGTCTCGCTCACGAAGAGGTCGGCCGCGATCTCCGCGTTCGACAGACCGCGCGCCACCAGCTTCAGCACCTCCACCTCGCGCTCGGTGAGGGTGTGCAGGGCGTCCGGGACGGCCTCCTCGCCCGAGGGCAGATGGTCGGCGTACTTGTCGAGCAGACGGCGCGTGATGCTCGGAGCCAGCATCGCCTCTCCCGCGGCCACCACCCGGATGGCCTGCACCAGCTCGTTGGCCGGCGCGTCCTTCAGCAGGAAGCCGCTGGCACCGGCGCGCAGCGCCTCCACCACGTACTCGTCGAGGTCGAACGTCGTCAGCACCAGGACCTTCGCCGGGCCGTCCCGCCCGGGACCCGTGATCTGGCGGGTCGCCTCGACGCCGTCCATCCGCGGCATCCGGATGTCCATGAGCACGACATCGGGCTGCAGCGCCCGCACCTGATCGATGGCCTGCAGGCCGTCACCGGCCTCACCGACCACCGCGAGATCGCCCTCCGCCTCCAGAATCATCCGGAAGCCGGTGCGCAGCAGTGGTTGATCATCGACGAGCAGGACGCGGATAGCCACGTAATCTCCTTAAGGGCCTTCGAGGGCCACCGGTCGACCGGCCTCGGACCGGGCCGGCTCCATTCTGCCCTGCACAGCCTCCACCGATTCGGCCGGGCGCACGGACAGCGGATAGACCGGGGGAGTCCCGCCGAACTCCGGACAGACCGCCCGGTGGTCGCACCAGCCGCACAGCTTCGTCGGCCTCGGCCGCCACTCGCCCGTCTCGGTGGCCAGCCGGATCGCGTCCCACAGCGCGAGCAGCTTGCGCTCCACCCGCTCGAGGTCGGCCGGAACGGGGTCGTACGTCAGCACGTCACCGCTGCCGAGGTAGACGAGCTGGAGGCGGCGCGGCACAACATTCTTCAGGCGCCACACCACCAGGGCGTAGAACTTCATCTGGAACAGGGCGCCCTCCGCGTACTCCGGCCGCGGTGCCTTGCCCGTCTTGTAGTCCACGATGCGGACGTCGCCCGTCGGGGTCACGTCGACGCGGTCGATCACCCCGCGCAGCCGCAGCCCCGAATCCAGCTCGGTCTCGACGAACAGCTCCCGCTCGGCCGGCTCCAGGCGCGTCGGGTCCTCCAGCGAGAACCAGCGCTCCACGAGCCGCTCCGCCTCGCCCAGCCAGCCCGCGAGCCGCTCCCCCTCGGGATCCCCATCGAACAGCTCCGTGAGCTCGGGCTTCGACTCAAGCAGCCGGTCCCACTGGCCGGGGATCAGCGCCTTGGCCCTCGGCGCCGTACGGTCCACCGCCGGGACGTCGAACAGGCGCTCCAGCACCGCATGCACCAGCGTGCCCCGGGTAGCAGCCTCACTGGGCTTCTCGGGCAGCTTGTCGATGACCCGGAAGCGGTACAGCAGGGGGCATTGCATGAAATCGCTCGCGCGCGACGGCGACAGGGACGAGGGTGGCTGAGGCGGGCGCGGTACGGACGTCATGTCGCAGACCCTACGGCCCGCCACTGACACCCAGCGGCATACCATCGACGACAGAGCTCGCACACAGCATGATCATGGCGGAAGCCACCGACCGGAGGGACCCCGTGGACGAGAGCGGCGACAGCGGGCGCCCGCAGCCCGGCGCAGGGGGCAAGGACCCCGGCACCGGACCGGACAAGGGCAAACCGCGACGCCCGGCGGAACCGGGTGGCGGCCTGCTCATGGGCCGTCCCTTCGGCGTGCCGGTGTACGTGGCACCCAGCTGGTTCGTCGTCGCGGCTCTGATCACCTGGGTCTTCGGCGGCCAGCTCGACCGCGTCCTGCCGGAACTCGGCGGAGCCCGCTACCTGGTCGCGCTCTTCTTCGCGATCGCCTTCTACGCGTCCGTGCTCGTCCACGAGCTCGCGCACACCGTCGCCGCCCTGCACTACAAGCTGCCGGTGCGCCGCATCCAGCTCCAGTTCTTCGGCGGCGTCTCCGAGATCGAGAAGGAATCGGAGACCCCCGGCCGCGAGTTCGTCCTCGCCTTCGTGGGGCCCCTGCTGTCCCTCGTCCTCGGCGGTCTCTTCTACATCCCGCTCCAGTTCGTCGAAGCGGGCACAGTCCCCGGCGTGCTCCTCGCCGGGCTGATGGTCTCCAACCTCATCGTCGCCGCCTTCAACCTGCTGCCCGGCCTGCCCCTGGACGGCGGACGCATGCTCCGCGCCGTCGTCTGGAAGATCACGGGAAAGCCGATGAGCGGCACCGTCGCCGCCGCTTGGGTCGGCCGGGGCCTTGCCGTCACCGTCCTCATCGGGCTGCCACTCCTCACCCACACGGGCGCCCTCGGCAACGCCACCACCGAGATCAGCGGCATGGAGACCGTCACCGACGCGCTGCTCGCCGCGATCCTCGCCGGCATCATCTGGACCGGCGCCGGCAACAGCCTGCGCATGGCACGTCTCCGCGAACACCTCCCCGATCTGCGGGCCCGCACCCTCACCCGGCGCGCGGTGCCCGTCGAGTCGGCCACCCCGCTCTCCGAGGCGCTCCGACGCGCCAACGAGGCCGGCGCCCGCGCCCTGGTCGTCGTCGACGGGCAGGGCAGCCCGAAGGGTGTCGTCCGGGAGGCGGCCATCGCCGGCGTCCCCGAGCACCGCCGGCCCTGGGTGGCCGTCAGCGGCCTCGCCCAGGACATCACCGACGGGATGAAGGTCCCCGCCGAACTCGCGGGCGAGGCACTCCTGGACCGGCTGAAGGCCACCCCGGCCACCGAGTACCTGGTGGTCGAGGACACGGGTGAGATCTACGGCGTCCTCTCCACCGCCGACGTCGAGCGAGCCTTC
Organism: Streptomyces sp. NPDC060209; assembly: GCF_042728155.1. Classification (NCBI taxonomy): domain Bacteria; kingdom Bacillati; phylum Actinomycetota; class Actinomycetes; order Kitasatosporales; family Streptomycetaceae; genus Streptomyces; species Streptomyces sp. NPDC060209. Next base: position 993 of record NZ_JBHWZS010000484.1, on the reverse strand, counting down.
GTCAAGGCCATGGCCCGTCCCTCGGCCTGACGCCCCGGAAAGCGGCCCCCGAAATACCGGTAGGCTGGTCACATGTCCGAACCGACCGGTGCCGCCCGCCGTCGCGGCCCATTCAAAGTCGGGGACCAGGTCCAGCTCACCGACCCCAAGGGACGCCACTACACCTTCACGCTCGAGGCCGGAAAGAACTTCCACACCCACAAGGGTTCTTTCCCCCACGACGAGCTGATCGGTGCTCCCGAGGGCAGTGTTGTCCGTACCACGGGAAACGTCGCCTATCTCGCGCTGCGCCCCCTGCTCCCCGACTACGTCCTGTCCATGCCCCGCGGTGCCGCCGTGGTCTACCCCAAGGACGCGGGGCAGATCCTGGCCTTCGCCGACATCTTCCCCGGCGCCCGCGTCGTGGAAGCGGGAGTGGGCTCCGGAGCGCTCAGCACCTTCCTGCTGCGCGCCATCGGCGAGCAGGGCATGCTGCACTCCTACGAGCGCCGCGAGGACTTCGCCGAGATCGCCCAGCAGAACGTGGAGCGCTACTTCGGCTCCCCGCACCCCGCCTGGGAGCTCACCGTCGGCGACCTCCAGGACAACCTCTCGGACACCGACGTCGACCGCGTCGTCCTGGACATGCTCGCCCCGTGGGAGTGCCTCGAGGCCGTCTCCAAGGCCCTGGTGCCCGGCGGCATCCTCTGCGCGTACGTCGCGACCACGACCCAGCTCTCGCGAACCGTCGAGTCCATCCGCGAGATCGGCTGCTTCGCCGAACCGCAGCCGTGGGAGTCGATGATCCGCAACTGGCACGTCGAAGGCCTGGCCGTCCGCCCGGACCACCGGATGATCGGCCACACCGGCTTCCTCGTCACCGCCCGCCGCCTCGCGGACGGCGTCGAGCCGCCGCTGCGCCGCCGCCGCCCCTCCAAGGGCGCCTACGGTGAGGACTACAGCGGGCCCGGCAGCCGGAGCGGCTCCGCCACCACCGACTGACCCGTGCAACAC
>NZ_JBHWZS010000483.1:0-4014 GCF_042728155.1 Streptomyces sp. NPDC060209 | reverse complement strand
GCCCCCGTGTGGGTGGCCGAGGACCGGGCAGGGCGACGGGTCAGTGCTGGAGGGGGCGGACGTTGTCCGGGGCGCCGTCAGCGGGCGGTGCGGGCTGGGTCGGGATGTGGATCTGAGGCCGGACGTCGATGGTGGGAGCGTCGTTGCGTACGTGGATGAAGGAGGAGGACCGCAGGGTCAGCCCATGGAGGGCGAGGGTGGAGGCGGCAGTCCAGGCGAGGACGGTGATGCCGGTGGCGATGCTGCGGCTGTCGGCGGGTGCGGTGGTCCAGGTCATGGCGATGGTGGCGGCGCCCCACAGGGTCCACGTGAGGCGGGCACCGGTCATGGAGAGCCAGCCGCCGATCAGGCCGAAGAGCCCTGTGATCTGCCAGAGGGTGTAGATGGTGGAGCCGCTGATCGTCAGTGAGGCGGAGTGGGCGGCGATGTAGGTACGGACGGGGTTGTCGATGACGCCCCAGATGCCGGTGCTGGTGTCGGTGCCGACCTGGACGTCGTGTGCGGCGGTCAGCAGGTGGTGCATCGCGTCAGCCAGGACGTCGGTCGCCCCGTCCAGCAGCAGGATGACGAGGCAGATCCCGGCGAGCCCGATGGCTGCCTTGATCCAGTGGGCCATGCCGTGCCAGCCGGCATGCGGGGCGCGGTGCAGGTCCTCCCACCGCTGGTGCAGCACGCCGCCCTCACTCCAGGCGTTGGCCCACCAGGTACGGGCAGCGGTGAAGCCAAATGTCTTCTCCGGCTGGGGCTGCTCGGGGGTCTGCGGTGCGGCGGGAGTGTTGTTGGTCGCGGACATGGTGGGCGGCTCCTTGTGGGCATCGGATGGTGCGCAGGCCGGACGGCCTGGCCCGCACCCGACCCGGTGGGGTTCGGATGCGAGGCACGTAGTCCGGAAATAGAAGGGGGGTTACAGGCCGCGGGCGTGGGCGAGGTCCGCAGCTTGGCCGAGGATCCGCATGGGGACACGGCCGGTGGTCCAGCTGTCGTTGAAGGTGGGCACCGAGTACGTCTCGCCGAAGTCGGCGCGGATGGCGTCCATCAGGACTTCGAGTCCGCGCGCCTCCAGGCTTCGGTCGCCGGCGGCTTCGGCGCGGATGGCGCCGTAGAGGCAGCGGGCTCCGTCCTCCCGTATCTGGGATCCGGCGCACCAGCCGTCGGTGAGCAGTCGTAGATGGGCGCGGAGCAACAGGGCTGCGACCGGCGACGTTTGCGGGGTGCCGGTGGGCTGGAGCGTCAGGGTGAGCGGGATGACGAGTACATCGGCCAGGTCGAAGGGGTCGACGGGGATGTGGGCGGTGCGGACTTCGTAAGCGACGGCCGCTTCGTCCAGGCGCACGGTCATCTCGGTGTTGACGAGAGTGAGGCGTTCCTCGAGGGAGAGAGCTGCCGCGGGCACGGGAGCGGCGACGGCCAGAGAGGGAGTTGGTGTGGTGTGGGGCATCGGCGCTCCAGGCGAGGTATGTCGAAGGGCGCCGCCGAATGGTTTCCGGCGGCGCCCTTTACGTCGTGCAGCGGGGGAGTGGGGTTTACGAACCGGTAGTCACCGCACCTGCGCTCCGGGCATCCTCGGAGCAAGGCGCCGGGGAGGGGGAGCGGATGGAGTTCGTCTTCGATTGCGGGTGGTGTGGTGGGGACAATTACTTCGTGGGCAAGCAGGTCGGCTTCTGGGTCGACAAGTGGGAGGTTCCCTCGGAGTGGGACTGCCGCTTCTGTGACGGTCTCAACTCCACCCCCGATCCCCCGTGGACTGAGGCGTAGTCAGGTGAGGCGAGGCTGCGGTCGATGGCCGGGGCCAGGCCGGCCACCCGATGATGGACTGGCAAAGGGTCAGGCGTTGTTGAGACTCTTGATGGCCTCCAGTGCCTGACGGGGCGAGGTGACCTGCGGCTCGGAACGGTTGCTGCCAGACTTGCCGCCGCGCTTGCCTCCTGTGCCCTTGCCGCCACCGCGCCGGCGGGGGCCGCCGTCCTCGCCGTCGTCCTCCTCGGGCTCGGGCCAGAACTCGCCCGGGTCGGGGTCCCGGTTCCAGTCGCCCCACAGGCCGCGCTTTTCCAGTTCCTGGATCTCGTAGTCGGTGAGGTGGTTGACCTCGTCGGGGAACAGCTCGGAGAGGTCGGTGTCGAAGTCCGCGTACAGGGAGCGCATGAGGACGGCGCGGCCGTTGTCGAGGACGATGACGGCGACGCCGCCGGTACTGACGCCGTTTTCAGGGTCGGCTTCGCCGCGCATGGCCCGCTCGATCGCGGAGCCTTCGCTGCGGGAGTAGCGCGCCGGGATGGTCGGCACGTCGTAGGCGTTCTCCATCGTGCCCTCCGCCGCCTTACGCGTGGCGCCGGGCGAGCCCATGTTGAAGATGGTCGGGCGGGAGTTCTGCCGGAGGTTGTCCTTCATCTCGGTGGAGAACCCGTTGTGCGCGAACGGCGACTGGCCGGCGGGGTTGAAACCGATGCCGTACTTCAGGCCGGTGACGGTGAGGTCGTCGCCATTGCTCTGGATGTCCTCACCGAACAGGGCGTCCTGGGCCGCGGTCATGAACTCGTCCGCGTAGACATTCAGCTGCCGGTAGGGGCAGCGGGAGTCGCCGGGCTTGTAGTCGTGCGGCTTGCCGTCGTGAGGCCAGGGCATCTCCGCGCGGATCTCACACAGCGCCTTCGCCGCACGCAGTGACCGGGCCATCCACAGGGCGTTCGAGCCCTGCCGGTCGATGTACCGGCCGAGCGTGGACGTCTTCTCGTCCTTGCGGACGGTGGAGAGCCACACCACCTGGCCGTCCAGGGACTGCGCCGCCATATTGATCGCGAAGAACTGCGTCTTCCCGGACCGGGACACCCCCAGGATCAGGCCGTGGGCTGCGGCGTTCTTGTCGTGCTGGAAGACCATGTTCTTCACCGGCTGGCCGGTGATGGTGAAACCGCACACGTACATGCCCTTGGCGTCCGGAGTCAGCAGTTCCCGGGTGGCGGGGAAGATCGCGGACAGCGGGGGCTTGTCGAACGCGCTGATGAGGAACTCGGTCCCGTCGATGAGAACGAAGACGCAGGAGTCGTCCTCCGGCAGCCCAAGGCCGCGGCAAACCTTGGCCAGGTCGATGCGCGGAGTGTCGGTGGAGTCGGCCATCTTCGCCCGGTAAAAGGTCACCCCTCGCGCCTCGTCGCGAGTCCGGTGGACCAGAACGGAGCCCGGGGCGCCGCCCTTGGGACCACCGACCCGGTCCGCCCATCGCTCCTCAGGTGTCGGCTGGCTGCGGCGCCGCTGGTTCGCGTCCGGGGTGATGCGAGCCTCCAGCCAGCCAGGGCCGCCCTGGCGGCCGGGCTGGACCGCGACGTCCACGAGGACGACGTCGCTGGCGTGCACACCGAAAGCGGCGGCGACCACAGCCTCGGACAAGCCGGTGATGGGACGTCCGGTCTCCGAAGCGCGCAGCAGGATGGTCATGTCGTGCTGCATCGCGGGGTGGCGGGTGGCGCTGACGATGTGGGTGCGGGCAGGCATCCCTGCCGCTTCCCACAGCGTGCGCGCGCCACGGGTGAGGTGGTCGGCGCCGTCGTCCGGCAGCGCCACGGTCGGCTCCGGAGCTGCTTCGACAGGCTGAGCCTGTGGGGCGGGGCCGGCGAGTGCGGGGCGGTGATGGCGGCGGGCGTGCCGGGAGAAGGGCATCACCGTGCAGCCGGCGACCGCCCATGCGGCGGCGAGGATCCCGTCCAGCCCGTAGGGGCCCCAGCCGGTGGTGAGTGTGGCGGTGACGTCGATGGCAGCGGCCAGGACCAGCGGGGTCCAGCGCAGGATCTTGCGCCCGGCGCCGGACTCGTCGCTCTTTGAGGCCAGGATCCAGCCGCCGAGTCCGGCGGCGCCCGCCAGCTGGACGACCTGATTGACGGGGCTGTCGGGATAGATGTTCGGGGCCACGGCCAGCACGGGCGCGACAAGGGTGTAGGCGAGGCGTTCGAGCACGACACTGCGCGGCGTGGACACCGTGTCTCCTTCGTGGAACGGCTACGGGCGGCCCCGCAGAGCTGC
>NZ_JBHWZS010000482.1:0-4134 GCF_042728155.1 Streptomyces sp. NPDC060209 | reverse complement strand
GGAACGTTCCGTCGACGGGCGACCATGCACGTAAACCGGCCGGTAACGCATCCGCGCCGGTGCCGGCGGGATGGCAGGGGTCAGTGGATGATGCCCGTACGCAGGGCCACGGCGACCATTCCGGCGCGGTCTCCGGTGCCGAGCTTGCGGGCGATGCGGGCGAGGTGGCTCTTCACCGTGAGGGCGGAGAGGCCCATCGAGACGCCGATGGCCTTGTTGGACTGGCCTTCGGCGACCAGGCGGAGCACCTCCACCTCACGGCCGGAGAGTTCGCGGTAGCCGCCCGGGTGGCTCGGGGAACCGGGAGGCCTGCGGTGCATTCGGGCGGCGTTGGCTCCGATGGGGGCGACGCCGGGGCGGGTGGGGTGGCCGATGTTGGTACGGGTGCCGGTGACGACATAGCCCTTCACTCCGCCCGCGAGGGCGTTGCGAACCGCGCCGATGTCATCGGCGGCGGAGAGGGCGAGGCCGTTCGGCCAGCCGGCGGCTCGGGTCTCGGACAGCAGGGTCAGCCCGGAACCGTCGGGCAGGTGGACGTCGGCAACGCAGATGTCGCGCGGGTTGCCGACGCGGGGGCGGGCCTCCGCGATGGACGACGCCTCGATGACGTCACGAACTCCGAGTGCCCACAGATGGCGGGTGACGGTGGAACGGACTCGGGGGTCGGCCACGACGACCATGGCCGTCGGCTTGTTCGGGCGGTAGGCGACCAGGCTTGCGGGCTGCTCGAGGAGAACGGACACCAGGCCTCCTGGGGAGTGGCGGGACGGGCCGGCTCGGGGATGAAGCCGGGGCGAACCATGCTTGAAGGGTCATTGACCTCTTCGGCAGCAGGTGCGTCCTCCTTTAGAGGAAGATCACGATTTAGTGAGTAACAATTCGGGCAAATAGGACGCGCGATCGATTGTACGAAAAGAGAGCCGGTCCCTGTGCGACCGGCTCTCTTCGAAGATGACGCAGTGTTATGAGACCTGAGGCCCACGCCGCTGGGGCAGGGTCACCACCGCCGCGTCGGCGGTGCCCGACGGCGGCAGCCCGGCCAGCTGGCAGAGCAGATCGCCCCAGGCGACCAGATGTGCCGCCATGTCCGGCACCCCGCCGCGCCCCTCGCGCGGCGTCCACGAGGCCCGGATCTCGATCTGCGTCGCCGGACGGCGCGCGGACAGCGCGCCGAAATAATGCGAACCGGCGCGCGTCACCGTCCCGCCGGCCTCCCCGTACGAGAGTCCCCGGGCGTCCAGCGCTCCCGTGAGCCAGGACCAGCACACCTCCGGCAGCAGCGGGTCGGCCGCCATCTCCGGTTCGAGTTCGGCCCGTACGAGCGTCACCAAGCGGAACGTGCCCTGCCAGGCGTCGTGTCCGGAGGGGTCGTGCAGGAGGACCAGGCGGCCGTCGGCGAGATCGTCCTCGCCCTCCACGACGGCGGCCTCCAGGGCGTACGCGTGCGGGGCGAGCCGCTGCGGCGGCCGTGTGGGCTCGACCTCCAGTTCGGGGCGCAGGCGGGCGGAACGCAGCGCGTCGACCGCCGACCGGAACGCGAGCGGGACGGTGTCGCCGTCCGCACCCTCCTCGCTGTCAGTGCCATCGGAATGATCGGAAAATTGTCCCTGAGCCGGAGCCATGCGGGGAAGAGTAGGCGGAACCGGAGCGCCGTGCAGGGAGGGACACCCATGCGGCGTCCGGCTCGTTGCCGCTCCGTGCGAAGATTCTGTGCGTGAGTGCCAACGACCTTCCCCAAGAGCTCAGCTCCGTCCGATCAGGGGAGGGCCCGTCCTCGGGCCTGCGGACGACCCCCGCCACCCATGAATCGGCGTTCCTCAAGGCCTGCCGCCGCGAGCCGGTGCCGCACACCCCGGTCTGGTTCATGCGTCAGGCGGGGCGCTCGCTGCCCGAGTACCTGAAGGTCCGCGAGGGCATCGCGATGCTCGACTCCTGCATGATGCCGGAGCTGGTCACCGAGATCACGCTGCAGCCCGTACGCCGTCACAAGGTCGACGCCGCGATCTACTTCAGCGACATCGTCGTACCGCTCAAGGCCATCGGCATCGACCTCGACATCAAGCCCGGCATCGGCCCGGTGATCGCCGAGCCGATCCGCACCCGCGCCGATCTGGCCCGGCTGCGCGACCTCACGCCCGAGGACGTCCCGTACGTCACCGCGGCCATCGGGATGCTCACCGCCGAGCTCGGCTCCACGCCGCTGATCGGATTCGCCGGTGCGCCGTTCACCCTCGCGAGCTACCTCGTGGAGGGCGGCCCGTCCCGCAACCACGAGCGCACCAAGGCCATGATGTACGGCGACCCGGAGCTCTGGGCCGACCTGCTCGACCGGCTCGCGGAGATCACCGGCGCGTTCCTGAAGGTCCAGATCGAGGCCGGCGCCTCCGCGGTCCAGCTCTTCGACTCCTGGGTCGGCGCCCTGGCCCCCGCCGACTACCGCCGCTCCGTGATGCCCGCCTCCGCGAAGGTCTTCGACGCCGTCGCCCCGTACGGTGTCCCGCGCATCCACTTCGGCGTCGGCACCGGCGAGCTGCTCGGCCTGATGGGCGAGGCCGGCGCGGACGTCGTGGGCGTGGACTGGCGCGTCCCCATGGACGAGGGCGCCCGCCGGGTCGGCCCCGGCAAGGCGCTCCAGGGCAACCTCGACCCGGCGGTGCTGTTCGCGCCGACCGAGGCGGTGGAGGCCAAGACCCGCGAGGTGCTCGACGCGGCCGCCGGTCTCGAGGGCCACATCTTCAACCTCGGGCACGGCGTCATGCCGACGACCGACCCGGACGCCCTGACGCGCCTGGTGGAGTACGTCCACCAGCAGACGGCTCATTAGTCAGCCGCCCGCCGCCCGCACCGCCGACACGGCCTTGCGGGCGGCCACCAGGACCGGGTCCCAGACCGGGGAGAACGGCGGGGCGTAGCCGAGGTCGAGGGCCGTCATGGCCTCCACCGTCATCCCGGCGGTGAGCGCCACCGCCGCGACGTCCACGCGCTTCGCAGCCCCCTCACGGCCGACGATCTGCACACCCAGGAGCCGGCCGGTGCGGTACTCCGCGAGCATCTTCACCGTCATCGGCTTCGCTCCCGGGTAGTAGCCGGCGCGGCCCGTCGACTCGATGGTCGCCGTGACGTAGCGCAGGCCGACCGCCGTCGCGTCCTTCTCGCGCAGCCCGGTCCTGGCGATCTCCAGGTCGCAGACCTTGCTCACCGCAGTGCCGACGACGCCGGGGAACGTGCCGTATCCGCCCCCGACGTTGGCTCCGATGATCTGGCCGTGCTTGTTCGCGTGGGTGCCGAGCGCGATGTGCCGGGTGCGGCCGGCGACCAGGTCCAGGACCTCGACGCAGTCCCCGCCCGCCCAGATGTCGTCCTGCCCCGTGACCCGCATCGACAGGTCCGTCAGGAGACCGCCGTGCGGACCCAGCGGCAGACCGGCCTCGCGGGCGAGACCGGTCTCCGGCTCGACACCGATGCCGAGCACCACGACGTCCGCGGGGTAGGTGCCCCCGTCCGTGACGACCGCCGTGACCCGGCCGTCCCGGCCGGTGTCGACGCGGGTGACCGCGGCGCCGTTGACCGTGGTGATGCCCAGTCCGTCCATCGCGTCGTGGACCAGTCGCCCCATGTCCGGGTCGAGTGTCGCCATCGGCTGCGCGCCGCGGTTGAGCACCGTCACCTCGAAGCCGCGCTTGAGCATCGCCTCGGCCATCTCGACGCCGATGTAGCCCGCGCCGACGACGACCGCCCGGCGCCCCGGAGCCCGGTCGAGGGACTCCAGGAGCGCCTGGCCGTCGCCCAGGGTCTGTACGCCGTGGACGCCCGGAGCGTTGATCCCGGGCAGGTCCGGGCGCACCGGCCGGGCGCCGGTGGCGATCACCAGCTTGTCGTAGCCCGTCCAGTAGGTCTCACCGCTGTCGCGGTCCAGCGCCCGGACACGGTGCCCGGCGACGTCGATCTCCGTCACCTCGGTACGGGTGCGCAGATCGATGGAACGGGCCCGGTGCTCCTCGGGCGTACGGGCGATGAGGTCGTCGAGCCCCTCGACGTCGCCGCTCACCCAGTACGGGATGCCGCAGGCGGAGTACGACGTGAAATCGCCGCGTTCGAAGGCGACGATGCTCAACTCCTCGGGCCCCTTGAGCC
>NZ_JBHWZS010000481.1:0-4169 GCF_042728155.1 Streptomyces sp. NPDC060209 | reverse complement strand
GCAGCGAGTGCTGCCGAGGCGGACGGTTTTCGTGCCAGGCATGCCTCGAACGGTCCCTAGCTGTTGTAGGTGCCGAAGAAGCGTGCTGAGGCGAAGGCCCAGCTACTGGCGGGGGCGCTCCAGCCGGCGAGGCCGCCGTTGAACAGGGTGTCGGTCCGGGCCGTCCAGGTCCACATCTTCACAGTGCCGTCAGCCTGGTGGTTCATGGTGGCAAGGTCGTCGCGGCCGTCACCGTTGTAGTCACCGGTGACGAACTGCATACGGCTGACGTCCAGGTTTCCGGGAGGGCTGTTGAGTGTGAGCTTGGCGGAACCGAAACGGTCCTTTCCGTCGACCTTTTCGGACAGCATCGTGGAGGTCTTGTCGCTGCCGTCGGTGTAGTCGTACCAGACGAGCGCGTCGTCACGGCCGTCGCCGTTGAAGTCCCCCGAGTGCGGGGTGGTTCGGTTCCAGTCCAGGGAGGTGCTCTGCCACCACGCGGCGGGAGCGGCAAAACCTCCGTTGGCAGCGGCCGGGAAGACATAGGTCTTCACCGTGTCGTCGCCCTGGCCGTAGAAGACGCTCAGGTCGTCGCGGCCGTCGCCGTTGAAGTCGCCGGTGATGAATTTGGTGCGGGTGCGGGACCAGGTGCCGGTCGGAGCTGACCAGGAGCTGAAGGGCGCGCTGAAGGTGCCGGTGGCGGTGCTGGTGAACGTCCAGAGTTTGGTGGTTCCGTCGGCGTAGGCGTACCAGACCGCCATGTCGTCGCGGCCGTCACCGTTGAAGTCGCCGGCCTGTGGCGTCATGTAGCTGATGTGGAAGCTGCCGGCCGCCGCGCTCCACGCGGTGAACGGAGTGTCGAAGCCGCCGTCGGCCCTGCCGAGCGCGACCCACAGTTTGACGCTGGTGTCGCTGTAGCCCTTGAGGACGGCCATGTCACCACGGCCGTCACCGTTGAAGTCGCCGGTGATGTACTTCATGGCCTTCGTGTCCCAGACTCCGTCCGGGACGTCGTAGGACGTGAAGGGCTTTGCGATGGCGCCGTCGGTGCCGCCGAGGAAGCTGTGGATGGCGTCGCGGCCGTCGGCGTAGTTGTACCAGGCGGCCATGTCGCTGCGACCGTCGCCGTTGTAGTCGTGGCGGATGGCCGTTCCACTCGACCACACCGACTGGGCCTGTGCGTCGAGTACGACGAAGTTGCCACGGTCCTGGAGGACGGCGGTGCCGCCGGTGGCGGAGGTCCCGGCTTCCCAGAGATCGACGGTATCGGCCAAATCGCGTACGACGAGGTTTCCGCCGGTGTCCAGCAGGGCGGTCGCACCGGCGCCGGTGGTTCCCGTGGACCAGAGGACCTTGCCCGCGTTGGAGGTGATGACCAGGTTGCCGTCGGTCTGCATGGTGAGCTTGGCCGAGGCGGAGGCGAGAGTGTCTCCGGGAAGCAGGCGCTGACCGGGGCGGAGGCGGGACCCGAGGACGGTGTTGTCCGCTCGGGCGGCTGTCGCGCCGTTGCGGGTCTCGGTCTCCCCGAGGCACCCGCCTTGCCAGGAACGGCTGCTGATCCCGACGAGTTCAAGCTTCCCGCCGACGGTGCGCAGCAGGGGGCCGCCGGTGTCGCCCTTGCAGATCGCGTCGCCGGCGGTCCTACCGGTGATGCCGAGTTCGGTGGTGCCGGCGGTGTCGACGGTGAACGCCGCGGTGTGGAGCCTGTCAGGCACCCACTCGGTCTTCGTGCGGCCGTACCCCGCGGCTGTGAGGGTGTCGCCCGCGGTGACGGGGGTGGTGGCCAGCGCGACCGGGGTGATGCCGGTGGCGGGGGCTGCGAGCCGGGCCATGACCAGATCGCGTCCCGCCCGCGGCACCAGGTCGACGATCTCACTGACATGCCCGCCGGTGGCACTCGGATCGAGGCGGCCGATCGTGGCCACTGTCTTCACCGCGGGCTTGCCGACGGTCAGCTCGGTGGCTCCGCCGGTGAAGCAGCTGCTCGCGGTCAGGATCCACTGGGCGTCGACGAGGGATCCGGTGCACGCCCGCTTGGTGTCGCCGTCACCGATTTCGATCTTCGCGGTGAAGGAGTAGGTGCTGTCGGCGGCCGGAGCCCCGATGATCGCCTGAGCTGGGGAAGTGAGGGTGAGCGCGCCTGCCGCTGCTGCGGCGGACAGCAGAGCCAGCGTACGTACCGCAGGGGAGCGTCTGATTTTCACGTGTGTTCCTCGACTGGACGTCGGAGCGGTCGGGACCGGACCTGCGTCGTGGCAGGCCGGAACTTGCTGCGGGGCCCTTTCGCCGGTGTCGGTCCTGAAGCGCTGTTGCGCCGACGGGCGCCGGGACTGTTGACGGTCCCGACGCCCGTCGGGACCGTTCACGGCCGGCCGACGGTGCGATGCGACCGCGCTACTGGGTGCTGCCGGTCAGCGCGACGGTTTCGGGGGTGCCGGGGTAGCCGACGACCTGCTCGGTGGCGTCCCACTTGCCGTCGGCGTGGCGCACGGTGTGCTTGATCTTCCCGTCCGTGGTGACGACCGCCGCCTGGAGCTCGCCGTTGACCGCGGTGGCGTCGACGCCGACGATCGTGTCGCGGCCGAGTTCGTCGCCGAGGTCGCCGAACTTGCTCCAGGTGCCGTCGGCCTTGCGGATCGCGTGCTTCTTCTCGCCGGTGACACTGGTGATGACGACCTGCAGATCGCCCGCGACGGCGGCGAAGGACATGCCGTTGACCGCCGAGGTCAGACCGGTCTCCAGGGCGTGGACGCCTCCCCAGTGGTCACTCCACGTCCCGTCGGAATTGCGGATGCCGTGGTAGGCCTTGCCGTCAGCGGTGACGCCGACCTGGGTCTGGCCGCCGGAGGTGTGTGCGACGGTGACCTGGGTGGCATTGCCGAGCACACCGAGCTTGGCGGTGACATCACCCCACTTCGACCAGACCTCACTGGCGTCCTGGATGGCGTGGTACACGCGCCCGTTGGCCAGGCCGATCAGGGCGAGACCGGTGCCCGTGGACGTCACGGCCACACGCGTGAGCCCGGGCTTGTCGCCGAGTTCAGCTGTCAGGTCGCGGAAGGCGGCCCAGCCGCCGGTCACGCGCCGGTTGGCCTGGTAGAGGTGCCCGTTGCCGCCTACGGCGAAGACGTAGTTCTTGCCCTTGATGGCGGCGTCGGCGGCGAACTGGATGTCCTCGACGGTGCCGGCGGCGTTCTGAACGTTGCCGAAGGAGGTCCAGTCGCCGTTGCTGTTGCGCATGGAGTGGTACAGGCCGGTGGAGGTCTTGGTGAGCATCTGGAGGTTCCAGACGTTCAGCGTCGAGGCGGTACTCTCCGTGATCCATGCCCGGAGGTCGTCCACCCGGCTGGCGACGGCGCCGGTGCGGGCCTCCTCGGACCCGAGGCAGCCTCCCTGCCACGACCTGCTGGCGATCGCCACGAGTTCGGGACGGCCGTTCTTCTCACGGAAGACGGGTGCCCCGCTGTCGCCCTTGCAGACGGGGGTGCCGTCGATGCTGACGCTGGTGGCCTCGACCGCGCCGACGGTGAAGGCTCCGGCGTGGAGCGAGTCGGGGACCCAGGTGTCCGCGGTCCGGCCGTATCCGGCGCCCGTCAGGGAATCGCCCGCTGCGGGGGCGGCGGTCGCCGGGTGCAGGAAGGAGGGGCCGGAGACCGGTGTGGCGAGCTGGGCCAGCACGAGGTCACGGTCCGTGCGGGGTACCAGTTGCGTGATCGCCCGGACCTGACCCGAGGTGGAGGTGAGGTCGGTTCGGCCGATGGTCGCGGTGGACGGGAGCGCCGGGGCACCAGCGACGAGAGAGGCCGGGTCGTCGGCGAAGCAGCTCGCCGCGGTGAGCAGCCACTGGTTGTTGACGAGGGTTCCCGTGCAGGCGCGGCTGGTGTCGCCTTCGCCGATCTGGATCTTCGCGGTGAAGGTGTAGGTCTTGTCGGCGACCGCGTCACCGATGACTGCCTGCGCCGGTGAGGTGAGGGTGACGGAGCCGACCGCGGTGTAGGCCAGCAGCACCCGCCAGCGGGCGAGCACCCCGCGGAAGGCGTTGGTGTACAGAGCGATCGGCAACAGCAGCAGCCCGCCGATGGCGGTGCGCCCGATGGCGACGACCACCGGGTCGAGACTCTCGACCGCGATGCGGATCATCGCGTAGGGCACGCCCCAGATCACCCCGAGCGCCAGGAACAGCACCCACC
>NZ_JBHWZS010000480.1:0-4227 GCF_042728155.1 Streptomyces sp. NPDC060209 | reverse complement strand
GCCCGGGGCCGTCGCCGTCCGTCTGCGTATCAGGCGCCGACCTTCTGCTTGACCTGGGCCAGCGAAGGGTTCGTCAGCGTCGAACCGTCGGGGAAGAGCACGGTCGGAACCGTCTGGTTTCCGCCATTCGCCTTCTCGACAAAGGCTGCCGAATCCGGGTCCTGCTCGATGTTGACCTCGGTGTACGCGATGCCTTCGCGATCCATCTGGCCCTTGAGCCGGCGGCAGTAGCCGCACCACGTGGTGCTGTACATCGTCACAGTGCCCGGCATGTCGTCGGTGCTCCCTTGTCTCGTATGTCCCGCTGGGAAGGTCCCGCTGAAAAAGCGCGACAGACGCGTCCACGTACTGTCCCGCATACAGGGAACGTCCATGGCCCGACCGCCATTCCCGGCCCCGCCCCGCACCGGCACGACATCCCCTGACCCGGTACGACAATCGACGGCCCCTGTGGACAACCGCCGCGGCAGCCCCTCACGACCTGGCAGCATGGCAGGGTGACAGCAGCAACGCATTCCACCCTCTTCCCACAGGTCCCCGACTCCGCGGACGCCGTGCTCGACGGGCTCGACCCGGAGCAGCGCGAGGTCGCGCTGGCCCTGAGCGGACCTGTGTGTGTGCTGGCCGGAGCCGGTACGGGGAAGACGCGAGCCCTCACGCACCGCATCGCCTACGGGGTGCGGGCCGGGATCCTCCAGCCGACGACCGTGCTCGCCGTCACCTTCACCAACCGGGCGGCCGGCGAGATGCGGGGCCGCCTCCGCCAGCTCGGCGCGACCGGTGTGCAGGCGCGGACCTTCCACTCCGCCGCCCTGCGCCAGCTCCAGTACTTCTGGCCGAAAGCCGTCGGTGGTGAGCTGCCGCGGCTGGTGGAGCGCAAGGTCCAGTTGGTCGCCGAGGCGGCGGCCCGCTGCGGGATCCGGCTCGACCGCAACGAGCTGCGGGACACCACCAGTGAGATCGAGTGGGCCAAGGTCACCCAGACCGTGCCCGCCGACTATCCGGCCGCGGTCGTGAAGACCCAGCGGGACGCGCCGCGCGACCCGGCCGAACTCTCGCAGATCTACGCGATGTACGAGCAGCTGAAGCGCGACCGCTCGGTGATCGACTTCGAGGACGTGCTCCTGCTCACGGTCGGCATCCTCCAGGACCGGCACGACATCGCCGATCATGTGCGCCGTCAGTACCAGCACTTCGTCGTCGACGAGTACCAGGACGTCAGCCCGCTCCAGCAGCGGCTCCTCGATCTCTGGCTCGGTGACCGGGACGATCTCTGCGTCGTCGGCGACGCCGGCCAGACGATCTACTCCTTCACCGGCGCCACCCCCGACCACCTGCTGAACTTCCGGACCCGCCACCCGGACGCGACGGTGGTCAAGCTGGTGCGGGACTACCGCTCCACACCTCAGGTCGTGCACCTGGCCAACGGTCTGCTGAGCCAGGCCCGGGGCAAGGCGGCCGAACACCGGCTGGAGCTGGTGTCGCAGCGGGACAAGGGCCCCGAGCCTGTCTACACGGAGTACGCGGACGAGCCCGCGGAGGCCGAGGGCACCGCACGCAGGATCCGTGACCTGATCGCCGCCGGGGTCCCGGCGGGCGAGATCGCCGTGCTGTACCGGGTCAACTCCCAGTCCGAGGTCTACGAGCAGGCCCTCGCGGACGCGGGTGTGCCCTACCAGCTGCGCGGCGCCGAGCGCTTCTTCGACCGTCCCGAGGTGCGGGAGGCGGGCGTCGCCCTGCGCGGCGCCGCCCGCGCGGGAGGCAACGACTCGCTGCTCGACGGCGCCGACGACCTGCCCTCCGAGGTGCGGGCGGTGCTCTCCACCAAGGGATGGACCTCCAAGCCGCCCGCCGGATCGGGAGCGGTGCGGGACCGCTGGGAGTCCCTCGCCGCGCTGGTGCGACTGGCGGAGGACTTCGAACAGGCCAGGCCGGGCGCGACGCTCTCCGATCTCGTGGCCGAGCTCGACGAGCGGGCCGCAGCCCAGCACGCACCCACGGTCCAGGGCGTCACGCTGGCGTCGTTGCACTCGGCCAAGGGCCTGGAGTGGGATGCCGTGTTCCTCGTCGGGCTCACCGAGGGCATGATGCCGATCGCCTATGCCAAGACGGACGAACAGGTCGAGGAGGAACGCCGGCTGCTGTACGTCGGCGTCACCCGGGCCCGCTTCCACCTGTCGCTGTCCTGGGCCCTCTCCCGGTCGCCGGGTGGCCGAGGGAACCGCCGGGCGACCCGCTTCCTGAACGGGCTGCGGCCCGGCTCGGCCGCGCTCGGCACGCGGGGCGGTACAGGCGGAGGCGGCGGCATCGACCGTGGCTCCCGTGCGGGTACGGGCGGGGCGGGCACCGAGAAGCCGGCCCGGCCCGGCCGGAGGGGCCCGGTGCGGTGCAGGGTCTGCGGCAGGACGCTCACCGAAGCCGGTGAGATGAAGCTGATGCGCTGCGAGGACTGCCCCTCGGACATGGACGAGGCGCTGTACGAGCGGCTGCGCGAGTGGCGCGCGGACCGGGCGAAGGAGATCAGCCAGCCCGCCTACTGCGTCTTCACGGACAAGACGCTCATGGCGATCGCCGAGGCGGCGCCGGGCAGTGAGGGCGAGCTCGTCGTCATCGCCGGTGTCGGCAACCGGAAGCTGACCAGGTTCGGGGCTGATGTCCTGGACATCTGCGCAGGCCGGACGGTGGGTCAGGAGCCGGACGAGGGCGACGGCGACGTGTGAGAAAAACTCGTCGAAAAAATAGTTTGCGCCCGCAGCAGCAATCACCATAGGTTCTTAACCACGGGAACAGCGACTTCTCTGAAGCCCTGACTCCGTGCTGTACTTATCCGAATACCGCAGGATCGGCCCCGGCCGGTCCCTTGAGACGCCGAGAGGAGGCGATTGTCCGTGATCAGCATCATCAACACCATCAAAATGACCGATCCGTCGGTCGTCTCCACCTGCTCGCTCGGCCTCACCCGCTCTTCAGAGCTCTCGCTTCGTGGCACCAGTGTGTCCGGCATTTCCGCCGTCCGCCCGCTGTCCCTGGCGACCCTGCCCGTGCGGGAGCGCAATGAGCGACCGACCGAGGCACCGGAAGCAGCCGTAGTGAAGGGACAGGCCTCGGCCTATGCCTTTGCGGCAGCCGCAGCCGGTGCCGGAGCCAAGAAGCAGACGACGCAGCACCACAAGATGTGGGCCTTCCGTGGGCCTGAACCCTGGAGTGATCCAGCCTGATCCAACTCAGGCCGGCGCCTTCAGGGCCGCGGAACCCCACTCGGGATCCGCGGCCCTTTTGTTTTGTCCGAACGGATGAGACGAGACGAAGGAGCCTCGGGACAGCAGGACCTGGTACCAGCCGCCAACCGGCCAACAGGCCGGCACGACCAGACGAGGACAACGCCACCGTGCAACTCGAGACGCACGCCCCGTCCGTACCGCCTTCCGACACGATCTCCCCGCCCGGCCTCACGGAGGACTCCACCTTGATCCCCCTCACCGCGCTCACCGCGCTCGACGACGCCATCGAGAACCTCGGCGTGCCCGTCCCGTGCCGTTCCTACGACCCGGAGGTCTTCTTCGCCGAGTCGCCGGCGGACGTCGAGTACGCCAAGTCCCTCTGCCGCACCTGTCCGCTGATGGAGGCATGCCTCGCCGGAGCCAAGGAGCGGCGCGAGCCGTGGGGCGTCTGGGGTGGCGAGCTCTTCGTCCAGGGCGTCGTCGTCGCCCGCAAGCGCCCGCGTGGCCGTCCGCGCAAGAACCCGGTCGCGGCGTGACCGCCGGCCTGGGGGTCATGTCCCCCACACGAACGAAGCGCATCGGAACCATCGACCGTCCCCATACCCGTGACCCCCGAAATCAGGCACCAATGACCACCGCCACGAGGGAGCCCGTCGGCTCCGCGACCCCGGACGTCACCATCATCGGCGCGAACGACTCGCGTCAGAACAGGACCCGCGAAATGCAACTCATCCCAGAAGCCCTGGCCCGTGCGCATATGCACGACCGCCTGAGGGAGGCCGAGGAGGGACGCCAGGCAGTGCGCCTGGTGGCCGCCCGGCGGATGCAGCGCCGTGCGGAGCGCGCCTCGATGCGCGCCCGCCGCGCGCTCGCCATGGCCGTCATGCACTGACAGTCAGTACGGCGCACCACGGCTGCCGGGCCACCGCTCGGCGTCGTTCTGCGCGGGGCGCCCGGAGCCGGAGGGGACGCGGGAGTGCCTGGACGCGGTGCCGGGGACGGTGGT
>NZ_JBHWZS010000479.1:0-4260 GCF_042728155.1 Streptomyces sp. NPDC060209 | reverse complement strand
GCCGGGGCACGGCGCTCCGCGATTGCGCGGCATCCGGAGCGGCGGGACGCTGGAGGGGCAAGCCTTTCGGTGTTCGGTCCCGTCTGCGCGGCATCCACAGGTGCCGGCGTCGGCCCAGCAGCCCCACCCGATGCGATGGTGCCAGGGGAGGCCGGGCGCACGTGCGCAAGGAGACGATCATGGACGGCACCCTCCTCGAGACGATGAGGACCGCTCTGCGCGGCCCGGTCATCGGACCGGACGACCAGGAGTACGGGCAGGCCCGCGCGGTCTACAACGCCATGATCGACAAGAAACCGGCGGCCGTGGTCATGTGCCACGACACCGCGGACGTCATGGAGGCCGTCCGCTTCGTCCGCGAGAACGGCCTGGACGTGGCCGTCCGTGGCGGCGGGCACAGCGGCCCCGGCCTCGGTCTCTCCGACGGCGCCGTCACGCTCGACCTCTCCCCCATGCACGGCGTGCGGGTCGACCCGGCCACCCAGACCGCCCAGGCCGACGGCGGCGCGACGCTGGGAGATTTCGACCACGCCACCCACGCGTTCGGCCTCGCCACCCCGGCGGGGATCATGTCCACGACCGGGATCGGCGGACTCACCCTCGGCGGGGGGCACGGCTACCTCACCCGCAAGTACGGCCTCTCGGTGGACAATCTGGTCTCGGCGGACGTGGTCCTGGCCGACGGCACCTTCGTCGCCGCGAACCCGAGCGAGCACTCCGACCTGTTCTGGGCGCTCCGGGGCGGCGGCGGGAACTACGGCGTCGTCACGTCGTTCGACTTCGAGCTGCACCCCGTGGACACGGTGGGGGTGGCCATCACCCTGTGGCCCCTGGAGCTCTTCCACGACGTCATCCGCTGGTACCGCGACTTCCTGCCGCAGGCACCGGACGACCTGTACGGCTTCTTCGCCTCGCTGACCGTCCCGCCCGGCCCGCCCTTCCCCGCGGAGATCCACGGGCAGAAGATGTGCGGAGTCATCTGGTCCTCGACGGCCGACCCGGACTCCCTGGGCGAAACCCTCGCCGTGGTGAACGAACCGGGTCCGCCCGCCTTCCACTTCACGACACCGATGCCCTACCCGGCCCTGCAGAGCATGTTCGACGCGCTGATGCCGGCCGGTCTCCAGTGGTACTGGCGCGGCGACTTCTTCGACCGGATCACGGACGACGCCGCCGACGTGCACGCCTCCTTCGCGGAGAAGCTCCCCACCGGCCTGTCGACCATGCACCTGTACCCGGTCGACGGAGCCGCGGGCCGCGTCGGCCCCGACGACACCGCCTGGGCCTACCGCGACGCGCGCTGGTCCGGTGTCATCGCCGGCATCGACCCCGACCCGGCCAACGCGGCGGCACTGCGGGAGTGGGCCGTCGCCTACTGGGAGGCGCTGCACCCGCACTCCATGGGCGGCGGATACGTGAACTTCCTCGGCACCGGCGAGTCCCAGGACCGGGTCCGGGCCACCTACCGCGGCCACTACGACCGGCTCGCCGAGGCCAAGCGGACCTACGACCCGCACAACCTCTTCCACGCAAACCAGAACATCGAGCCCGCACCGCCGCACTGACCGTCACGCCGGGCTCGCAATACCGGGGGAAAGCCGTGCCGGGAGGGTTACAGTCTGCATGCACCGCACGATGATCCGGACGCCCCCGGAGCGGCGCGGCACCGGTAGCGGCACTTCGTAGCCCTACCGGTCGGGACCAGTCCGGCATTTACCGCAGCGGCTCGGTCACGGGGCTCTCACCGCACACCTACGTACAGGACACCTGAGATGACCGACATGCCTGCCCGCACCGCCCAGCGGCACCCCGACAGCGCGACCGCGACCACCGACACGGGCGCCGTCACCCCGCTGCCCACACCGCAGTACGCGGGCCTGTTCATCGAGCCCGATCTGCCGCCGGTCACCG
This sequence comes from Streptomyces sp. NPDC060209, assembly GCF_042728155.1. NCBI lineage: Bacteria > Bacillati > Actinomycetota > Actinomycetes > Kitasatosporales > Streptomycetaceae > Streptomyces > Streptomyces sp. NPDC060209. Next base: position 2,349 of record NZ_JBHWZS010000479.1, on the reverse strand, counting down.
ACGAACCCGAGTGAGCGAGCGGCCCGTGACCGGCCCCGAGTGACCGGCCCGGCGGCACGGTCGTTGGGAGACCATGCGCATCCGTATCGGTGTGGTCGTCCTCGCAGTGGTCCTGCTGATCGCCGCGTTCATCTCGAACATCCCGTCCGAGGCCGAGACCGAGCTGGCCTGCCGGCGGGCCCTCGACAACCTGTCGACGTGGACCAACCGGCCGGACGTCTGCCTGGACGTGTCCGCGGAGACCTACCGGACGTTCCTCCTGATGTACCAGCTGCGGGAGGAAGGCCTGGACTAAGGGCTGCCCCGTAACACCCGGCGGGCGCACGACGACAGCTACGGCACCTCGCCGCGTTGTCGGGTCGCCCGAATACGCCCAGTATGGGGACGCCCCTCCGCCTTGCGATGCACAGCATCCGACGCCGCGCGCTGATCCACCGGGCATTACGGGACAGCCCTTGGGCCCTCTCGTCCGGATCGTGCCCGACCTCCCGTGAGCCCGGCATGATCCGGACGAGACCTCGGGCGCGCCGGTGTCAGGCCGCGGAACCCGCGGCCTCGGAGCGGGCTCCCTTGCCCGTCAGCCCTGCTGTTCCTTCCACTCCGCCTGGGCCTCGTCGAGGTTCTCGGCGAGCGTGTCCAGGAACTCCTTGGCGCTCGTCTTGCCGAGCAGCACCTTCTGGAAGCCCGATTCGCTGTCGGCCTTGGACAGGGTGTTCCAGTCCGGCAGGTAGTAGGGAAGCTGGACGATCTTGGTGTTGCCGGAGAACAGCGCCTCGGCGCCGAGCTTGGTGGTCTCGGCCTTGTCGAGCCAGGGGTCCTCGGCGGCTTCCTTGTTCGCCGGTATCAGGCCCGCGGACTCGCTGAACTTGGAGTTCGAGGCGTGGGAGGCGGCGAACTCGATGAACTTCCAGGCCGCCGCCTTGTTCTCCGACGACTTGAGCAGGCCGAGGCCGGATACCGGGTTGGAGACCATCACTCGTGTGCCGTCAGCCAGTTCGGGCTGCGGGATGCCACGGAACTTGTCGACGCCGAGCGAGCTCACGTGGTCCTGGTAGGAGCCCAGGTTGTGGTTGAGCATGGCGATGCCGCCGGAGTCGAACTGGGCGACCATCTTGGTGAAGTCGTTGTTGAGGTCGGCCTCGGGGGTGGCCTTCTTGTACAGGCCGACGTACTTCTCCAGTGCCGCGACGTTCTTGGGGTCGTTGACCGTCGTCCTCGTCTCGGAGTCGTCCCAGAAGGAATCGATGCCCGACTGCCCGTACATCGCGTCCAGGGCCTGGGCGATGGAACCCGGGCCGCCACGGATGGTGTAGCCGAACTGGTTCTTCTGCTTGTCCGTCAGCTTCGCCGCGGCCTTGTAGAACTCGTCCCACGTGTCCGGCTCGCCCAGCCCGGCCTTCTCGAACAGGTCCGTGCGGTAGTAGAGGACGCCGTTCGTGGCGGAGATCGGCACCGTGTACATCTCGTCCCGGCCGGCGGCGCTCCTCACGTTCTCGGTCATCGCCTCGTTGAGCTTGCCCTTGAGGGAGCTCTCCTCGATCCGGTCGTCCAGCGGCTCCAGCGCGTCCTGCGCGGTGATCCCGGCGACCATCGCGGCACCGACACCGCCGACGTCCGGCAGGCCGCCTCCCTGGATGGCGGTGTCGTACTTGGACTGGGCCTCGGTGGAGGCGATGCCCACGTACTGGACGTCGATGTCCGGGTTCGCCTTCTCGAAGTCGGCGATGATCTCCTTCCAGATCGCCGTACGGACGCCGCCGTTCTCGTCCCAGAAAACGATCTTCCCCTTGCCCGAGCCTTCGGCACCCTTCGCACCGGTGATGCCGCTGCCGTCGTCACCGCAGGCGGTGACGGTGAGGGCCAGGGCGGAGACCAGGGATATCGCGGCGGCTAGACGGCTGTTGCGGGGCTTGATCATGGTCGGCTCTCTTCTCTGAGTGCTCACCGGCGAGGCGCTGGACAACAGGGCGCCGCAGTGTGGAGACGTGCGGGATGGAGGTGCTTCGGGAATGCGCGGGACCGCGGCAGTCCTGCGGAGCCGAGGGAACCGGTGGGCCGGGGCGCGTCCGATCGCCCGTGTGCCCCGTCGGCCCGGGCCGGAGGCCATCAGGCCGACGTGGTGCCGGCCCCCTTCCGTCCGGGCGGACGGGGGCCTTCAGCGTCTCCCGCGGCGCCGGGGGCGGCAGGGGAGAGGGCTCGGGGCTGGCTGCATAAGGCGCTCGGCTCTCATATCGCGTCTCATATATGACATACGAAGGGCAACGCGAAGAACGTAAGTCGGCCCACTCCCACGGTCAATGCCCGTGCAGAAGAAAGATTTGAGCCCGGGAACGCCGAAGCGCCCCGGCC
>NZ_JBHWZS010000478.1:0-4373 GCF_042728155.1 Streptomyces sp. NPDC060209 | reverse complement strand
ACCCTCACCACCGACGGCCTGGTCCACCTCAAGTAGCCGGGCCGCCCACCGCACCGGGCCGGCACCTGCCGGTCCGGTGCGGGTCAGGCCTTGTTCTGCGAGGCCCAGAACTCGTCGAACGTGAGCTCGCCGTCACCGTTGGTGTCGTGGGCGTTGATGACGGCCTGCGCCACGGTCTCGGTGACGTAGGGGTCACCGAGCTGCGCCATCGCGCTCTTGTACTCGGCGGCCGTGATGCTGCCGTCGTTGTTCTGGTCGAAGCGCTCGAATGCCTTGCGTGCCGACTCGATGTCCGCCACTGTTCCGCCCCTTCGTTAAGCGTCGTTGACGAAGGTCAGATTATCCGGCAGTCCGGGCGGCTGGTCCGGCGGGCGACGGCGCACTGCCGGGCCCCCGGTTCCCGTCAGCGGAAGACGCCGGTGTGGCCGAGCGAGTAGCGGCCCGGCTGCGGGTAGACCGCCAGTCCGTGCGGGCCGCTGCCGACCGGGATCCTGGCCAGCTGCTTGCCGCTGGAGGTGTCGATCGCGTACACCTCGGCGTCGTAGCGCCCGGAGAGCCAGAGCACCTTGCCGTCGGCCGAGACGCCACCCATGTCGGGGCTGCCGCCGTCGGGGAGGCGCCACTTCGCGGTGAGCTCCTTCCTGGCGAAGTCGAAGACGGACACGGAGCCCTCGCCCCGGTTGGAGATGTACATCTCCTTGGAGTCACGGCTGACATAGAGCCCGTGGGCGCCCTCGCCGGTCGGCAGCAGCTTCGGCGTGGTGAACGTCTTGCCGTCGAGCACCCACATGCCGTGCGCCATCATGTCGGCGATGTAGAAGGTCGAGCCGTCCGGGGAGAGCTTCACGTCCTGCGGCATCGCTCCCTGCTTCGGCAGCCTCTGCTGTCCGACGACCTCCATCTTCTCCGTGTCGACCTTGAGCAGTTCGCCGGAGAACTCGCAGGAGACGATGAAGTACCGGCCGTCCGCCGAGAAGTCCGCGTGGTTGACCCCCGCGCAGTCCACGGGCAGCGTCTTCGCGACCTTCATGGTGTGCGGGTCGCGGAAGACCAGCTCGCGGTCCATCGAGGCCATGACGACGGCGTACTTGCCGTTCGGGGTGAAGTAGAGGTTGTACGGATCGGAGACGTCGAGCGTCCGGCCGGCCTTCCCCGTGGCCGGATCGATGGCGGTGAGGCTGTCGCCGAGGTCGTTGTTGACCCAGAGCGTCTTCAGGTCCCAGGAGGGCACGACGTGCTGCGGCTGGTTGCCGACGGGAATGGTCTCGACGACCTTGTACGTCGCCGGGTCGATCACCGTCACCGTGTTGGAGTTGGTGTTGGGGACGTAGATCCGGGAGGGGAAGTCCTTGACGGCCGGGGCCAGCTTTCCGGCGCGGTCCGCCGCGTAGACGTTCTTCGGGTCGAGCACGGGAGGCATCCCGGGCAGCCCGGGCGGGGGCGCCGGCCGGTCGGGCGGGGCGGCGGCCTCGGTACGGGAGGGCTCGGGCCGTGCGTGGTCCGCGGGGGCGGCGCAGGCGGCGAGCGCGGCGACGAGCAGGGCGGCGGCGGTGAGGGCGCGCGGGGAGGGAGGCATCAGGTCAACAGCTCCGTGGTGGTCACCGCGCGCAGTTGGCGCCGGTCGATTTCGGTGAGGAGGAGGGGCAGTGCGGCGATGGTGTCCCGGTAGCCGAAGTGCAGGCTCACCACCGAGCCGTTGCGGAGCTCGCCGGCGACCTTGCGGGTGACGGCGGCGACCCCGGGCGAGGTGAAGTCGAGGGAGTCCACGTCGTAGGACAGGACGTGCGGGTATCCGGCCCGGCGGGCGAGGTCCTGGACGAGTGGGGTGGCGTACCGGGCGCGCGAGGGCCTGAACCATGTGCCGATGGAACCGGTGAGCCGGCGCAGGCGCCGGGCGCAGCCGGTGATCTCCTCGTACGCCCTTGCCTCGTCCATCGCGTTGATGTCGAGGTGGCTCTCGGTGTGGTTGCCGAGGTCGTGGCCGCCGTCCAGGATCCGGCGGGCCATGCCGGGGTGCTGGTCGAGCCAGCTGCCGACGGCCAGGACGGTGAGCCGGGCGCCGGCCCGCTCGGCTTCGCCGAGGACGGCGCGGGCCAGGGTGGGATCGCCCTGGCCGTGGAAGGTGAGGGCGACGCGGGGGCGACCGCGGGGACCGTGCTCGACCTGGACCGGCTGCCCCGGGAAGCGGCGCGGGGCGGCGGCCGGACCTACGGCGCCGTGGCCCTTCTGGGCGTTCTGCGCGCCGTCGCGGGTGCTGTCGCCGTTCTGTGCCTTCCGGGCCGGCGACGGCGGGGCCCCGTCCTGTGCGCAGCCCGCTGCCGCGGTGCCTGCCAGGAGGGCTCCGGCTGCCGTACGCAGGGCGCCACGGCGGGGCACCGGTGTCCAGCGACCGTTCATGGCCGTCCACCTCGCGGGTCGGTTCGGGTTCTGTATCCCCGAGACCCAAGACACATTAAGGCGGAATGAGCGGAAATACGGGGGTGGCCGGGCGTGGCTACTTCCAGGCGGTAATCGATGAATCACGCAGTGAATCTGAAGAAAATGTAAAGAATGCCAGGCGAGTGACCCATCACACCTGCGATTCATAACCCAAATGGACCGCAGCGCACTAAATGACCGTTTTACGGCTTTGTCTCCGGCGTCGCCCGTCTGCCATAGTCGGGGAAGCGACCTCCTCCGACCCGAGCCAGGTCCCCTGTGCGGCCGTGGACACACCCCCCATTCCACGGCCCCCTCAGAAGCCCCCGACGAGCCACACCCAGGCCGACCGGGGGCTTCTGCGTGTCAGCGGTCGGTGGTGCGCATCTCGAACCAGGTGGTCTTCCCGCGCGGTAAGAGATCCACGCCCCACCGGTCGGAGAGCTTGTCCACCAGGAACAGACCCCGCCCGCTCACGTCCATCTCACGGACGGGCATCAGACACGGGAGCCCACGCGAGGGGTCGCGCACCTCGATCCGGACCCATCCGCGACGGCGCAGCATCCGCAGACCGAAGACCCGCGCCCCGGTGTGCCGCACAGCGTTGCCCACGAGCTCGGAGACCAGTAGCACTCCGTACTCGGCGGTCTGCGGGGGGAGCTGCCACTGGCGCAGCATGACGCACGAGGTGATCCGGCGGGCGGTGGCCGCGGACTCGGGACGGGAGGGCAGCCGGACTTCGCCCTCCGTCGGATTTCCGAACAACTCCAGTGCCCTGAACGCCTGTTCGTCTTCAACGACAGACGTCAAGCGTGCCGCTGCAGCGCTGCTGCGCGGCGGCTGTTCCACACCCTCGAGGCCCGCCATGCTCACCATCATGGCCGCACAGAACGCTCTCTGTGACCGTTCCGGCAGAATCCCCTTCCCGGAACCAGTCATTCCGCGCCGGTTCTCCGGCATATGCCAGAGGCAGAACGGAGGTCCGTTCAGCCATGCCCACCTGCGGCGACGGAGTAGGGTCGGGTAATTGCACGCGCGAGGCGGACGCCGGGCCTTAAGGTTTTCTTAAGGTCCAGCTAATCCGCCCGCACGGATGAACACGCGTGCCTGTGTACGTAACTCACGCTCGGTCAGACAAATTTGGCCTTGCCCGGGCCCTCCTCCACGAAGCTGCGCATGCCGCGCTCCCGGTCCTCCGTGGCGAAAAGGCCCGCGAACCAGTTCCGCTCGATCGTGAGCCCCGTGTCGATGTCCGTCTCCAGCCCCGCGTCGACGGACTCCTTGGCGGCACGCAGCGCCAGCGCGGGCCCGCGGGCCAGCCGGGCGGCCCAGGCGTGCGCCTGCTCGTACACCTCGGCGGCGGGCACCACACGGTCCACCAGTCCGATCGCCAGGGCCTCCTCGGCCTTCACCTGACGGCCCGTGAAGATCAGGTCCTTGGCCTTGGACGGGCCCACCAGCCGGGCCAGGCGCTGGGTGCCGCCGGCGCCGGGGATGAGCCCCAGCAGGATCTCCGGCTGGCCCAGCTTCGCGTCGTGCGCGGCGATCCTGAAGTCCGCGCAGAGGGCCAGTTCGCAGCCGCCGCCCAGGGCGTAGCCGGTGACGGCCGCGACCACGGGCTTGGGGATGCGTGCCACAGCGGTGAAGGACTCCTGCAGCGCCCGGGAACGCACGACCATCGCCGTGTGGTCCATCGCCTGCATCTCCTTGATGTCCGCGCCGGCCGCGAACACCTTCTCGCCGCCGTAGAGGATCACCGCCCGCACGTCGTCGCGCCGGCCGGCCTCCTCGGCGAGCTCGCGCAGCCGGTCCTGGACGGCGACGTCCAGGGCGTTCATGGGCGGGCGGTCCAGCCGGATCGTGCCGACGTTGTCGCTTACTTCGAGGGTTACGGTCATGGGGAGCAGGTTAACCGTCGCTAACGCGGGCGGGCCCCGTGCCCTTGGTCACAGCAC